>JAZNAB010000183.1:0-14193 GCA_045586285.1 Candidatus Flemingiibacterium sp.
AAAGAAAAATCGGGAATCTTACGACTCCCGATTTTTGGTCTGAGTGACAAGACTTGAACTTGCGGCCTCTACCACCCCAAGGTAGCGCGCTACCAGCTGCGCCACACCCAGATATCAACAAGTAGTATTGTATCACAAATAAATATCTTTGTCAAGGGTTTTAAGAAAAAAACTGTATTAATATTTAAGCGTATGACAAAAAATAAAGGCTTTGGATCATATGCTAATTTAAATTAAACTTAACAATAAAGAGGAATAAAAAGAATTTGATTTTTAATCTTTTTGTAGAAAAAATATAAATTGTTGAAAAAAGTCGAAAATGAACCGATAATTAACAAAAATGTCTTTTGTTAATTATTCATATACAATTTGGGAGAAAGTTGTGCATATAATACAAAAATATCATTAAAAGCTCATTAAAAACTCTCAATTGATTATTTTTGGAAAATGTGATAGAATATATACATAAAGAAATTGCATGCGTTTTTTTAAATATACAGAAAGGAGGCTTTCGCCAAGCGAAAGCTAATTATTGCTATGCCGGAAGAGCATATGTTTTCTAATTACACAAACGAGGAGCTTAAGATAAACATTAACATTCTTATGAATTATCTTGACATTCCCAGAGGTTTAAAAGGATACAGCTTTTTAAGTGAAGCTATAGAAATAGTATACTATAAACCAGACAGCATACATAATGCAGTAAAGGAGTTATATACGGAAATAGGCAAACGTCATAAAGTCGCTGTAGACTGTGTGGAAAGGGATATGCGTACTGCTATAAAATGTACCAGAAATATGCAGGGATTAGCAGAAAACTTTAAATGTATGGAACAGCTTAACAAATATCCTACCTGTCGTGAATTTATCGCTATGTTTGCAGAAAAACTGAAAAGAAATCTTTTAAGCTATCCAAGAGAGTTTGAGTGCTATATTAATGGATATGTTTTACCTTCAAATATAGGCATCAAGTAACCCCCATCGAATAAAACGCATGAAAGGACTATAAAATGAATACTTTGGATTTTAGTGAAAAGAGTGCCGCAAGTCGAAATGTGGACGTATTGGTTACAAAAAGCTTACTTGAGCTTGGTGTTCCCGTTCACAGCAGCGGATACGAGCACTTAAGATGTGCTATATTGCTAACATATGAAGAACCCGAAATAACGGAAATGATTACAAAAACATTATTTCCAAAAGTCAGACGTCTTTGCAATTCTTGCTCTGTGGCGGGTGTGGAGCGAAGCTGTCGACACGCTATACGGTATGCACATTCAAGATATGAGCAGGATTTTAGATATTATTTTGGGAAAGATTATCATAACCGGCAGCCTACCTGCTCCGAGTTTATTTCATATATTGCGCATAAAATCAGGAGTGAATTTTGAATAATGAAAGTCTAAAGCGGTTGCAATTAGTTTTCTGCAACCGCTTTTAATATACTGTTATTCAGAATCGTTATCGATAATTTTACACCAATCTTCCAACAGATTTTTTATGTATTTTTCCCCAAGCTCTTTGGAAGCATCTTTTGCGGTTTCGGTAAACCAGTCGGTACTCTTTCCGATTTGGTTTGCACGAATTGTTCCCGGATATAAATCCCAAAGATAAGAGGTTTCGTAAACACCTGCGTGGTCGCCGGGATAATCTTTGCTTCTTAAGGTTAAAGGATATACCTTTATCCAGTTCCAAGGGTTGTCATTATCATCAAGAGTATTATAAAATTCACGGGATTTTTCGCTGCCCCACCAGCCGATACCTCGGTTTTCTTCAAGATATTTGAAAAGTACACGTCTTGAAGCATCAAGGCAGGCTGTTTCGGTAGGATTGAAGGTTTCTGTCTGATGAGCGATAACTGTATATATGTTACGCCACCCCGATTTTAAGAGTGACATATAGATGTTATACATAGTATCATTAAAAACCTTGCCGTCCATATCAATTGAATAGCCTTCAGGCCCTCTAACAGCATAACTTGCAGGGCCATACCAAACAGGCGGTGCAATAATTATGTCTTTTTTTTCTGCAAGCTTTTCGAGAAAACCGTACGCTACGAGCCCGTCACAACCAAGCGGAATATGTAAGCTGTGATATTCAATTGTGCCAACGGGGATAAATAAAGGTATACGTTCTTCTTTTGCTTTATCAAGAAAATCGGGGTAGGATAATTCAAGTTTCATTTTAAAAAGTTCCTTTCGTTTTTATAATAACGTTATTATTGCGCGTATAGCAAAACAATAACTTTACTTCCATAATAAGTTTATATTCTTCTGCAGGAGTTTCCGAAAAATAATTCTGCATCGACACTTACGTGTGAAAGACTGGATTTTATCAGCATATTAGCGGCAATTTCACCTATTTTTCCGGCAGGTTGAAGTATAGATGTGATTTTTGGCGACATTATTCCAGTTTCGTCACATATATCAAACCCTGCTACTGAGATGTCACCCGGAACATTTAACCCTAAATCATATGCGGCTCTTATGGCTGCAAAAGCAAGACTGTCATTTGTCGACAAAACAGCGGTCGGTCGATTTTTAAGACTTAATACTTTTTTTGCTATATCATATCCATCGTTTATGAGCAGATTTGAATATACAGACGTCACCACACAGTTCGATTTTGCACAGCTTAAAAAACCTGCAAGTCTTTCTGAGTTTCCGCTGTGATTTAAAATAAGCAGATTTTTATGACCAAGTGAAATTACGTAATTTGCAAGTTTTTTGGCGTTTTCGTAAGCATCAAAACCGATATGGCCGAAAAGAGCGTTGTTTTCTGTATCAGAGTCAAAAAACACAACCTTTGTTGTACGGGAAATTTCTTTGTAAAAAGCAGGGTTATCACGAATAACACTTGCACAAATAAGTCCGCTCATTTGTTTTGTGGAAATAAGCTGTGCGGCGGATTTTTCGTTGTCTTCTTCAAATTCACTGTTTGAAATAACAACTGAATATGCATTTTCTCTTGTAACTTTTTGTACTCCCGCAATTACTCTTGTATAATAATTGCTTGTAAGTGTAGGTACAATAATTCCGATTGATTTGCTGTTTTTGCCACGAAGACCTCTTGCCATTTCATTTGGCACATAATTATATAATTCAAGAGCTTCTTTTATTCGCTTTCTTGTATCAGGGTCAACTTTGTCCTTGTCTGTTACTACTCTTGAAACGGTTGAAACAGATACCCCGAGATTTTCGGCTATAGCCTTTAAAGTAATCATAATTTCAACCTCCAATCCCGTAATAACGTTATTATACCACATAAAAATAACACTGTCAAGTATATTATTGTCATAAACCTAAAATCTTCCTCCTCTGCCGCTTCTGCCTCCGATTGAAGCTCTGCTTGATGAGTTATTATTTGAGCGGGGAGTTCTTGTGACGTTTGTGTAAAGGTATCTGTCACTTGAAAGTGTCAGATTAAGGCTGTCTTTGACAACATACGAAGCTGCATTTTTAGCAGCCTTTACGGTTTTGAGCTTTGATTTCATAACAGATACAATAATAAGAGATATTATAAAGCCTATGATTAACGACGGTATAATAAACGAAGTATAATCAACCCTTTCCTCGTTTTCATAGTTTACATTTGACTCTATAAGCTTGTTGCAAAAGTTTGCATATTCTGTAAATGCATCTGCCCACCTGCTATCGTATAGCTCGTCAAAGATACTGTTATCAATTAATTCAAGTTCATAATCACTGAAAAGGTTGTTTTGAATAATATAGTATTCTCTTGGTTCTTGAAGACTGATAAGTAAGATAATACCTGCATTGTTACTCCCAAATCCATAACCGTTTTCATCAAAAAAATCCTCAGCGTATTTTTTTGCGGATTTTCCGTCAAGATTGTTTGTAGTGACAATTATAGTGTCTGCACTGATATTATAAGAAACAGTTTTTAATAAGTCATCAATCTCGGCAGCTTCACTCGGTGACAAAAGTTTTGCATTATCGACAAGCAAGGGGAGAGAGGAGTTGGCACTGCACCCGATTATGAATAAAAATAAAATAAAAACTATAGCTATTATAAATTTGAATTTTTTCATTATTACTTATCCTTAGCGTTATTACAAAAGGCTTATGAGGCTTAATACTGCATAGCTGATCAGCGAGAAAACCACTGTTCCTCCAAGCAAATACTTAATATATTTTTTGAAATCTGTCGGCAGGTTCCCGACAAATTTTCCTGTTTGACCGTTCATCGCAAAAGTATATTTTTTATCTTTCCAAGTAGTGTTCAAAAGCCATACGGGATAGAGTACGTATTTTATTTTTCCTTGTGAGGATGATGTATGACAACTCTTTTTTATTATTGTTGAATAGCCGTTTACGGTATTGCGAAGAATTTCCTCGGCACTTGCTGAAATTCTTTCATTAGCACGGGATTTGCTTTCATCTGCAGAAACATCGTATCTGTCTGCCAGATGCCCCGCTAAATATGCGCAGTTAAACTCAACCGCTTCTGATATATCAAAAGGCTCAATCGATTCCATAAGCTCATCATCAAGCTTTTTTGAGGCATCTACGGGAATGTGACAAAAGCTGATTGTGCCAGTACGTCTTACCGAATAATGTGAGGTTTCGGTACAATAATACTTTGATGTTGTGTAGGTTCTTACTCTTGTTGCGTGAAAGTGAGCACCTGCGGTTGCTGTTGTATCAAAAAGCCAAAAAGGAACGTATATTCCTTTTATTTCGTCAAGATGGTTTTCGTTTTTAAAAACCTCAGGTAAAAGCTTCTTGTTTGAAAGATGCTTTGATAGTGCCTCTTTTGCGGCTTTTTTATCAAGCTTGAAGGGAATTATCAAATCAGGGCAGAGCTCACCCGAAATCTGATCTTTGATAATAATCGGGCTGTCGCAGTATGGGCAGCCTATAGCAGCTGTTGTACTGTCACAGATAACTTCACCGCCGCAAGAATTGCATATGTAGCATTTGAGCTCATCATCACTGAGAAGCTTTTCCTCAGCCTGTTCCCAAATCATATCGTCTGTCTGTTCTGCTTTTAAATCATCGTCGTAGCCTTTGAGCGCATCTATATTAAACTCTGTGTCACAGTACGGACAAGTCAGCTTTTGAACAGTGCTGTCAAATTTTATTGCCCCTCCACAGCACGGACATTTGTATTCAATCAAATTTGTATTCACGTGGTAATCTCCATAGGCTTCAAGATATGACGGTTTTTGTTAAATTGGTTTATTGTAAGTTGACTTTAATGATTATATTTTACTTTATCGTGCTATCTTCCATAGAATGTTCTTCAGAAGTTTCAGCACAATTTGCAGTAGAATTTTCTGACATTGGCAGCGCTATTACCATTAAATATCCAACTATACCAAATAAAAAGCAATACCAAAAATATTTTTTATCCGAATAACCTTTTTTTCTTGAAATTTCCATAAATTCTTCTGCGATTAAATAAGAAATCGCCAAGCTTAGAATAATCAAAGCAATTATGAGCGCCATTTTATTTTACTCCTATATTCCTGTAAATAATTTACTTTTAATGGTATTATATATTCAGTGCACAATATAGATACCATAATTTGTGATTACTCATATTATTCTAATAACATAAAGAGCATACGTTTTAAATATGATTATACATCTAAATGTTTAAATGCTTTGAGCCATTCATTTTTTATATACTCGTGTCCCATCGGCGTCGGATGAACTCCATCCCCCAACCAATAACTTCCTTCGATTCTTTTTGACATTTTATCAAAGCCCTCTTGCAAGGCTATATACGGCAGATTGTATTTTTGCGAAATCCTTTTTGCCATCTCAGCACGCTTTTCAACCTCTGTTTTAAAGGCTTCCCAATTCTTTTCAGTTGCAGATGCTTTTAAAACAAACGGCTCCATTATCATTATCTTAATATCAGGGAGTGCACTTTTCACTTCTTCAATCAGCATATCATATATTTTATAATATTTATCTGCATCGACACCATTTGGTGATTCTGAAAATTCGTGCCACACATCATTAACACCTATTAAAATACTCATAATGTCCGGCTGCAAATTAATAATGTCATTTTTTATACGTGCATAAACATCAACAATTCGGTTACCGCTTATTCCTCTGTTAAAAAATTCGTACTTGCCCGGCCCCTCAAAACCTAATGCGGCCTTTACCAACAGCGGATATCCTACACCAACATTTATATTGTTATCCCTTGCACGACCTGCATCAGTAATAGAATCTCCTTGAAATAAAATTTTCATAATCAAGCCCCATTTATTTTTAATTTAATCTGATTACAAATTCTGTATGCAATAATTATATCATAAACAATAAAAACAAGCAATAGCTAAATAATATTTTTTAAAAAATATATTAAAATACTAAATATATCTTGTAAAAAGTTATATTAAGTGTAGACAGATGAGAAAAAAAGTGTTATAATTATAATGATATGCTATTGGTATAAGTATAAGTATGCCTAAAAATCAGGGGGAGAGTGATTTTTTGAGTGAACTGAATAGTACAAGCTCAAAGCAGGAAGCAGAATCTAAACTTTCTCTTGCGGCAGCGCTTGTTTTATTTGTGCTTGGGTTTTTGTTTACAATAATCGGAGCATCATTTGGAATTTTGTCATCGGTTTTTTTAATTGTATCTTCTGCAATTAATGTGCTGTTGCTTACCTGTCTTGAGCCTAAGGCTTCTGCTATATTGGCAATTTTGTTAAATGCTGCTGCTTTCATTGGAACTTTGTTTCTGAATTCTTCCGTGTTAATAGCCCTGAATTCACTGTTTCCGATTGTTATGGCTCTGCCTGTATGGTTTGCCTTAACTAAGAAAAAAGGCCGCTCATTTGCAATTGTCGGCGCTGCTGTTTTCGGCACACTGTATTATGTGATTATATTTGCTTTGTCAATATTTTTTGCATATGGAAAGATTAATTCAGAAATTATCGAATTAACCTTCAATACTATTTTCGAGCCGATTTCGGAAGCACTGCAAAAGCTTTCCTATGAATTTGAGGATAAGACCTTGTTCTATTTTACAAAGGAGCAGGTAGAACAATTTATATATATTACCAAAACAATGATAATCGGTGTGCTCTCGGCTTCAATGCTGTGCGCCTCATATTTCGTGACACTTGCCGTAAGATTGATAGCAAAGCTTGTTAAAACTGACTTTGTAATTCCGAAAAGTATTCGGGTAAATATATTTGCCGTCATTAAAAACGGAAAAAGAGAGATTTCTGTTGTACAAAATGAGGTTCCTTGGTGTATTGTTGTTGACAATATTACCGTTATTGTGTATGTAATTGCATATCTTGGTACGTTTTTGTTTGGTTCGTTTGGCAAGGGAACTCTTTTAGCATATATCCTTGTCAATAATTTAGTAATTATATTATCCCCTGCGTTTTTCTACTGCGGTGCAAGAGACTTGCTTTTAAAATATAAGGCAAAGGCTTTGGGGTCATTTGGTAAAATAATTCCATTACTTGTAGTTTTGATGCTTTTTGTTAATTTCCAGGCACTATTCTCAATTGTTTGTATTTTCGGTGTTTTTGCCGCTATCGGCGAAAACCGTATGCGTAAAGGAAAAATATAAAAAATAAGGATGAATTGCAATGAAACATAAACATAATAAAGGAAGTAGACGCATTTCTGTTCGTATGACTGTTACGGTTTCCATAGCGGTATTGTTTTTTGTGATATTTGCGCTTATAATGCGGTTTTCCTCGCTTGATCCGCTGCCTGTATGTGCGGCGATGCTGGTTTGCTTTTTTGCAGCTGAATATATTGGGTTGAAGCTGTACGGATTTTTAAGTTTTCGTTCATCTTCAACAAATGACGAAAAAATCTCTCCGATTTTAAGCAATATTACTTTGGATTTTATACTCAAATTGCATTTGCCCGTTGTGATATGCGATGAATCAGGAAAAATTATTTGGTATAACAGCTCCTTTACCAAGGTGGCAAATCCCAGAGAGGTTTTGTATGCCAAGTATATAGATAGTATGATTGATGTGTCTATAGAAAGTATTCTTGAAAACACGTTGTCTGCACCTGATGCACAGAATTCAAATGACGGTGTTGAGGTTGTGGCTTATGATCGTGTATTTGGCATTAAAGGTTATAAAATAACCTCTCAGGGTAAGGACTATGTAATTACTGTTTGGAATGAGCATACTGAATTAAAGCAACTTGCAAAGCGCCTTGCAGACGAAGAAACGATAATTTCTTATGTTATGATAGATAATCTTGATGAGCTTATGCAGTTTGTTCAGGAAAAGTATCGAAGTGCTGCGGCTGAAGTGGAAACTATTTTAACAAGCTGGGCTGACTCGGTTGGCGGTATACTGAAGGAATACGAAAGAGATAAGTTTATATTTTTGTTTGAAGCTCGTTATCTTGATGAATTTATTGAAAAGAAGTTCGATGTTCTTGACAAGATACGAGAGGTCAGAATTGGAGAGGGCAGTATGCCTGTAACCGTTTCAATCGGTATTTCAAGACTTAAAGGCACACTTGCCGATAAAGACCACGATGCACATTCGGCACTTGATTTAGCTCTTCAAAGAGGCGGCGACCAGGTTGTTGTAAAGAATATGCATAATACAGAATTCTATGGTGGAAGAACCAAGACAGTACAAAAGCGTACAAAGGTGAGGGCAAGAGTAATAGTAAATCAGCTATCTCTTTGTATGGCAAAGGCAGACAATGTTTTGATTATGGGACATAAGAATCCCGACTTTGACTCAATCGGTGCTTGCATAGGTATTGCAAGACTTGCAATGTTCTGCGGCGTCAGAGCAAATATAATAGTAAACCGTGACGATGCAAATATAAAATCTGTTATTGATAGAGTTGCGGTGCTCCCCGAATACTCCGGCGTTTTCGTTGATAATATAACCGGTCAGGATATGCTTTGCTCGAATACATTATTGGTTGTTGTTGACGTTAATAATACGGCACAGTTTGAATCTGAAGAAATAGCTTCAAATGCCGGTATGATTGCTATAATTGACCATCATAGAAAGACCGGCGAATTTAAGCGTGAGCCCACCATTTCGTATATTGAGCCGTCAGCTTCCTCAGCAAGTGAGCTTGTATCCGAAATGCTTGAACAATCGCTTCCGATGGGAACGCTTCACAGGGAAGAGGCTGATGCACTTTATTCCGGTATTCTTCTTGATACAAAGCAATTTTCAAGGAATACGGGTGTTCGTACTTTCAGTGCCGCACTGTATTTACGTTCAGAGGGGGCAAGTCCCGCTGAAGTACAAAAGTTCTTTAACTCTGAGCTTGATGACTTTATGAGAGAAGCAAAATTCTCAATGAACGTAATAACTTACCGCCAGATGTTTGCTATATCTATGAGCGACAGCGACGGTACGCCAAGAGATAGAATTGCGGCGGCGAAGGCAGCGGATAAGCTGCTTACGGTCAGCGGTGTTATGGCAAGTTTTGCGCTTGTTCAAATCGAGGACAGTGTACACATCTCAGCACGTTCTGCAGGAAATGTCAACGTTCAGCTTATTCTTGAGAAAATGGGCGGCGGCGGATATTACGAGGCTGCGGGCGCTTTCCTGAAAGACGTATCAATGACGGCTGCACTTACAGCTCTTAAAGAAGCAATTGACGATTATATGAAACAAAACTAATTAATATCAGAATGGAGATATAAAAATGAAAGTCGTATTAACACAAGACGTAAAATCCCAGGGTAAAAAGGGACAACTTATAAATGTTTCCGACGGATATGCTCGTAACTTTCTTTTTCCTAAGGGACTTGCAATAGTTGCGGATAATAAGGCACTTAATGAAATTAAAGGCAGAGAAGCTGCTGAACAGCATAGAAAAGAAGTTGTGCTACAAGAGGCAAAAGATACTGCTGCAAAGCTTGAAGCTGTTATGGTTAAATTTAAGAGCAAGGCCGGTGCAGACGGCAGACTTTACGGATCTGTAACCACAAAAGAAATTGCAGATCAGCTTAAAGCACAGTTTGACATTACTGTTGATAAACGTAAAATCTTACTTAACGAAGCGCTTAAAACCTTCGGAACACACACGGTTGACGTAAAACTTCATACTGCTGTTGTAGGTAAGATTAACGTTATAATCAGCGAAGAGAAATAATTATGGCAGATAATGTATTTGCTCGTAAGCTTCCGTTTTCTCTTGAGGCTGAACAGTCGGTGCTCGGCTCAATTTTGATTGATCCCGAATGTTTTAACGTTATTGCGGGGATTCTCAAGAGCGAGGATTTTTACGTTGAAGAACACACTCAAATATATCTTGCTATGCAGGATATGTATTTGAAAAACCGTGATATTGACGTTGTTACCCTTATTGATACTCTTGTACACAGAGGGGTATATGACGAAAAGAACAGTAAGTCTTATATAAAGCTTATAGCTGACGTTGTGCCTACTGCGGCTAACGTGGCGGATTATGCGAGAATTGTAAAAGATAAAAGTTTATTAAGAAGCCTTATTTGTGCATCTGATGAAATATCAGAAGCGGCGTATTCTGCCGAA
Organism: Candidatus Flemingiibacterium sp.; assembly: GCA_045586285.1. Taxonomy (GTDB): domain Bacteria; phylum Bacillota; class Clostridia; order Oscillospirales; family CAG-272; genus Flemingiibacterium. The sequence continues at coordinate 10,501 of JAZNAB010000183.1, forward strand.
GATGAAGTAATGCACATTATAGGCAATGCAGAGCAGAAGATCTTTTCAATTGCCGAGGGAAATGAGCAAAAAGGATTTACTCACATAAGGGAAGTCCTTGTAAATACCTATGAACATCTACATAATCTTCAGACAAAGCGTGAAGAAACATCAGGTACGGCTACCGGATTCGGCGATCTTGACCGTATGCTTGTCGGTATGGGAAAAAGCGACCTTATACTGATCGGAGCCCGTCCAGGTATGGGAAAAACTTCATTTGCTCTAAATATTGCATCAAATGTGGCAAAACAGACTAAAAAGGCGGTTTGCGTATTTTCTCTTGAAATGAGTGCAGAACAGCTTGTGTCCCGTATGCTTTCAAGTGAGGCTTTGGTTGACAGCCATAATATTCGCTCGGGTGAGCTAAGCGACGAGGATTGGACAAAACTTGCTCACGCTTCCGCAAATTTGTCAGAATGCGATATTTATATTGACGACACAACGGGTATAACATCAACTGCAATGAAGGCAAAGCTTCGCCGTGTAAAAAATCTCGGTCTTGTTGTTATCGACTATTTACAGCTTATGCAGAGTGACAGAAAGATCGAAAACAGAGTGCAAGAGGTTGCGGATATTTCACGAAATTTGAAGATACTTGCAAAAGAGCTTCAAGTTCCGCTTATTTGTTGTGCACAGCTTTCCCGTGGACCTGAATCAAGAAAAGGTGCAGACAAAGCACCGATGCTTTCTGACCTTCGTGATTCGGGCGCAATTGAGCAGGACGCCGATGTTGTAATGTTTTTATCAAGAGATTATTATCAGCTTGATCCGGACAAAGCAAATGTTGCAGACGTAATTATAGCTAAAAACCGTCACGGTGCAACCGGTAAAGTAGAGATGGGGTGGTTTGGACAGTTTACCAAATTCACAAGCCTTGCTCCCGAAGGACAGACAGAGCCGTCAAATTAACCACAAACTATAAGGAAAGATATGGATATTAGTATGAAACAGATTTTGAAAATTGAAAACTGTTTTAATAAAGCCATAAAGGATTTTTCTCTTTTTGAAGGACAGACAGGTGTTCTTGTTGGCTTTTCCGGCGGTGCTGATTCTGCCGCACTTGTCCATATTCTTTATAAATACTGCAATGAGCGAGGAATTTACCTTGCAGCGCTCCATATTAATCACGGTATTCGTGGCGCTGAGGCAGACCGTGATGAAAAATTTTGCGCCGAGGTATGTAAGGAGCTTGGTATAGATTTTAGATGCATAAGGGAAGATATTCCGAAAATGTCAAAAGAGATTGGAACAGGGCTTGAAGAAACAGCCCGGAATTTTAGATACGAAGCTTTTTATAAGGCGGTTTGTGAGGATTCTCGTCTTTCTTGTGTTGCGGTTGCTCATAACAGTGACGATAATGCGGAAACGGTTATCTTCAATTTATCACGAGGCTGCGGTATTGACGGACTTTCGGGCATTTCTCCCCTCAGAGAATACAGAGATATAAAAATTATCCGTCCGCTTATTCTTTGTGCTAAAAACGATATAATTGATTATTGTACAAAAAACGGCATAAACTATGTGGTGGACAGTACAAACGGTGATACTTCATACAGCCGTAATCATATAAGGCATAATATAATGCCGTGTTTTCAAAAATTAAATCCGTCATTTTTGAATTCGGTTTTAAGAATGAAAGACAATTTACGACTGGATACTGATTTTATTAAAACAGCCCTTGAAGATTTTCTTTTGGAAAACTATACCGAAAAAGGTTTGAATGTAATGGCGCTTTCAATGGCACACCCTGCTATCTCATCTCGTGCTGTTTCAAAGGTGTTTTTTGAAATTACGGGTGAAACTCTGGAAAAAAATCATATTAACAGAGTTTTGGAACTTGCAAAAAAGGGCGCATCGGATATATATGAAACCGTTAAAGGCGGATATTATGCAAAAATTACAGACGGAAACATTGCTTTCACCAAAGATAGGGACCGTGCCTTTGAAGGATTTTGCTTTAAACTCAAAAGAGGCATAAACCAATTTGACAGTCAGGATTTTGCGATTGTGGTGGCAGATGACGGATTATCGACTGCAGATTTACAAAAACATCACGAAAAACTTACAAATATTTACAAATTGTCAATATGCACGGAAGTAAATTTTGATACAATAAAAGATGCATTGTTGTCAGGGACATTAATAGCTCGTTCCAAAAAGGATGGGGATAGTTATGTTTTCGGATCTATGACAAGAAAACTTAAAAAGCTATTTAATGACAGTGGTTTTGATAAATCAAAGCGTGAGAATACCCCTGTGATTTGCGATGAAAAAGGTATTTTATGGCTGCCCGGCTTCAGAAGTGCAGATAGAGCATATATGCGGGGCGGTGCAAAAATTATATATTACTATAATAAATAATTGACATATTTAAGACGCTGAAAGGAATTATCAGATAATGAACAAGGACGTAAAGGAAATACTTGCAAGTGAAGAGGAGCTAGACAAAATAGTTACCGAAATTGCTGATAAAATCAGCAGGGATTATGAAGGAAGAAGACTTCTTTTGGTTTGTATTCTTAAGGGAGCGGTTGTTTTTATGGGTGACCTTATGAAAAAGATCAGTATTCCCGTTGAAATAGATTTTATGAAGGTTTCGTCTTACGGAAGCTCAACCAAAACCGGAGGTACTGTAAATATATTACTCGATTTACACCGAAAGGACCTTGAAGAAGTCGATATTATTATTGTTGAAGATATAATAGATAGCGGACGCACCCTTTCATATCTAGTTGAGTATTTACAGCTTAAGGGAGCTCGCAGTGTAAAAACAGCCACTATGCTTGATAAACCATCTCGCAGAGAAGTGAACTTTGAACCTGATTATTGCGGAAAGGTAATTCCAGATGAGTTTGTGGTTGGATACGGCCTTGATTTTGCCGAAAAATACAGAGCCCTTCCATATATCGGCATTTTAAAGCCCGAAGTTTACGAGAAGTAATATCTGCCACTATCCATAAGAAAGGAGTTTATTTGTATGCATAATATGTTGCATACAAGAAACATTTAATTCATGAAGTCAAACTACAAAATCTTAATTTTTTATGTTGTGCTTATTGGCGTAATACTTGTATCTACGGCTGCCCTTTTCGGCAATTATCCGGGAGAGGAAGTTGTATACAGTGATATTGATAAGCTTTTCTTTGAACAGCAGGTTAAAAGCTTTGAAATCGACAGCAACGATAAGCTGACGATTATAACTCAAGACGATAAAACTGTTACGTTTAAGCTTAGAAATTTAAATATGTTTATGGAACAGTTTGGCGATACAATAGAAACTCAGTTCCGTGAGGGAATAATCGAGTCATACAATATCGCAGAGCCTGTTGAGCTTCCCTGGTGGGTAAGCATTATGCCGTATGCAATTGTCATAATTTTATTTATAGTATTTTGGTTCTTTATTGTTAATCAGATGGCGGGCGGCGGCAAAGGTGGCAAAGTCGGCGGGTTTGGAAAAGCCCGTGCCAAGCTTGGTTCTGATGAAAAGAAGAAAGTATTCTTTAAAGATGTAGCCGGCGCTGACGAGGAAAAGGCAGAGCTTCAAGAGGTTGTTGAATTTTTGAAAGATCCTAAGAAATTTTCAAAGCTTGGAGCACATATTCCTCACGGTGTATTGCTTGTAGGTCCGCCCGGTACAGGTAAGACCTTACTTGC
>JAZNAB010000184.1:0-5858 GCA_045586285.1 Candidatus Flemingiibacterium sp.
CCGTGTTTGCGGACGAATCACCGCAGAACGATATGACACCATGGCAGTCGGATACGAACAGGAGCAGGCGGAGCTGAAACAGGAGCTTGCATCCATCACGGAACGTATTGAAGAAATGGATATGCGAGAGCAGTGCATTCGTGAGTTTATGGACAAGGCGAAGGATTATCTTGAAATGCCGAAGCTGACACCCGAGCTGCTCAGAGTATTTGTGAGAAAGATACTCGTGTATAAAAAAGAGGTCAAGTATTCACGGACGGCTGGCAATCCCATTGTGATATACTTCACCTTTCAGCCGAACTCGAACTGATACAGGATAGGGTAGAAAGGGCAAGAAAGTATATAACCGGAAGCCATTATGACTTCCGGTTATATAGCAAGTTTAATTCTTCGTTAAGGATAGCGCACAAAAACGCAACACTCGTTATCTTATTTAGTTCCGAAAAGCCTATCTCCCGCATCGCCAAGACCGGGTACGATATATCCATTCTCGTTAAGTCGCTCATCTACATTTGCACAGTAAATCTGTACGTCGGGGTGAGCCTTTGCGAGAGCCTCAATACCCTCGGGGGCTGCGATAAGGCAAAGAAATTTTATGTTTTTTCCGCCCTTATCTTTGATTTGGGAAATTGCATCACACGCTGAACCACCAGTTGCAAGCATCGGGTCAACCATCACTATAAGTCTTTCCTCAATATCTGCAGGGAGCTTACAGTAATAGGGATGGGGCTCAAGCGTTTGCTCGTCACGATACATACCAATATGTCCAACCTTTGCAGAAGGGACAAGGTTCAGAAGTCCGTTTACCATACCAAGACCTGCACGAAGTATTGGAACAATGGCAAGTTTCTTACCCTTAATAACCTTTTGCGTAGTCTTCTTTATAGGTGTTTCAATTTCGATCTCCTCAAGAGGAAGATCTCGCAGTGCTTCATAGCACATAAGCATTGTGATTTCCTCAACCGACTCACGAAATTCCTTATTAGACGTGGACTTCATTCGCATTATAGTCGTTTTATGCTGGATAAGCGGATGATCGAAAATAGTTACGTTTTTCATTATATATTCCTCTGTTTATTCCTGTTCTTTAGCCTTGCTTACGATGATGTTTACGATAATGCCGAGAATAAGTGCACAAGCTACAGCTGTAATGGTGATTTTACCAAAGTTAAGGGTAAGACCGCCAATACCTGCAATAAGTATTGTAGACACAACAAAGAGGTTTTTATTCTGGTTAAGGTCAACTTTTTGTACCATCTTAAGACCTGATACTGCAATAAAGCCGTACAAAGCCATACATACGCCGCCCATTACGCAGGAAGGAATAGAGTTTACAAATGCAACGAAGGGAGCGATAAATGCAATAAGCATCGCCATAACTGCCGCCGTTAAAATGGTGTAAACGGAAGCATTACCGGTGATAGCCACGCAACCTACCGACTCACCGTATGTGGTGTTAGGACAGCCGCCGAAGAAGGCACCTGCCATAGATCCAACTCCGTCACCAAGGAGAGTACGAGAAAGTCCGGGATCCTCAAGAAGATCAGACTCAATAATTGAAGAGATGTTCTTGTGGTCTGCGATATGCTCTGCGAATACAACGAAAGCAACAGGCAGATATGCAACAGCAAGAGTAGCAATATATGCACCGTCAATTTCTTTAATGCCCTTGATTGCTTCAACAAATGTAAAGCTGGGGAGCGTAAGGAAAGTTTCAAGATTTACGCCGTTTGCCCAAAGAGAAGTAATCTTAGTAAAGTCGATAACCTTGAGTGCATCGATGCTTGCAAATTCACCGATAACGGTAAAGATAGCCGCAACGGCATAACCGCCGAGAATACCAAGGATAAATGGAATAAGGCGAGTCATCTTTTTGCCGTATGTAGCGCAAAGAATAACGATAACGAGAGTAATAAGACCAACTAGTACGCAAATAAGCGGATGAGCAGTAGTAACACCGCCTTTTTGAAGATCGCCTATAGCGTTACCCGCAAGTGAAAGACCGATTATTGCAACGGTAGGGCCTATAACCACAGCGGGCATAAGCTTGTTAATCCAATTAACACCCGCAATTTTAACAATAATTGCAATAACAACGTAAACAAGTCCCGCAAATATAGCACCTATAATAAGGCCTACATAACCTGCCGACATAGATACCGCACCTGCAAATGCAGCTGCCATCGAGCCGAGAAATGCAAAAGAAGAGCCAAGAAATACGGGGCTTCTGAATTTAGTGAAAAGCAAATAAACGAGAGTACCCACACCTGCACCTAAAAGTGCTGCTGCAGGGCTCATCCAGGTTGTAGCCTCATAGGCAACTGCACCCTCATCAATAAAAGTTTCAATGTTTCCGTTAATAATAACAGGAACAACGAGAGTTGCTGCCATAATTGCAAGAAGCTGCTGAATTGCGAAAACGATCAACTGTGAAAATTTGGGTTTGTCTTTTACGCCGTAGATTAGTTTCATAAAAATCCACACTCTCTTTTTTTAAATTTGGCTGACGGTGCAATTTTAGCACCCCCTTACCATCTTTTTTATTTTACCACTTTTTTGTCGAAAAATCAATAGAATTTTTGGTTTTTGTAGATTATGTGTAAAATTTTTCATTTATTTGTGTAAATAGCCAATTTTTTATTATTATGAAAACCGCAGCGGGATTTATATATCTTACAAACTTTATCTACGCTTTTGAAAATATTGATAATCAGCCTTAAATAGAAATTTCCCCCGAGAGCTTTAAGTCCTCAGGGGATTTCGTATCAAATCACTTAAGTTTACTCCACAAATTGTTAAGAATTTGCTTTGTATCAGCATTTAAATTTTCGTACGCTTGTGCAACTTCGGTATTTACTGTTCCGTCGGGATTTGAATATTGTTCTGGAAGTGAGTAAAGAACATTATAGTAATCCTCTCCCATTTCCTCTTTATAATACTCAGAATTTTTTACTTTCTCGTTAGGAGATGCATAACAAATATAAAGCGCATTTTCAACAGCGTATTCTTCTTCAAGCATAAAGTTAATAAAAAGCTCTGCAGCCCCTACATTTTTTGAATTTTTGGGAATACACATAGCATCTACAAATGTGTTCGTTCCTTCAACAGGATAGTAAAAAGCAAGATTATCGTTATTATCCATCATAGAAAGGCAGTCGCCTGCATAATAAACACCTATATAAGAGTTTTCGCCTTCCATTTGATTGAATATCTCGTCCATATAATAACCCTTTAATAGCGGTTTTTGCTCTACTAGAGAATCATATGCTCTGTTCCACTCTTCTTCGTCTGTTGTATTTACGTTAATTTCATTATAAAACATCGAAACAGCAAATGCATCACGTGGATTATTAAACATTACAATCTTACCGGAATATTTTTCATTCCACATAAGTGACCAACTCTTATCAGCCACATCCGCTTCGTCAACATATTCTGTATTGTAAATAATACCGAACATACCAACAGTATAAGGCACAGAATACTCTGCCGCACCGTCTGTGCCGGAGCGGTCGTAATACTGACCTATACGGTACTGTTCTTCAATGTTTTTATAGTTTGGAATGTTTTCAAAATTAACCTTTTGAATTAAATCCTCTTCAATAAGACGTGCAATCATATAGTCAGAGGGAACGATAATATCATAAGCAACAGTACCGCTGGAAACTGTGGTATACATTTCCTCATTAGAGGAATAAGTGTTATATACAACATTAATACCGTATTTCTTTTCAAAAATCTTTTCAAGATTCATAGAATCGTCTTCGCCGTTTGCAATATTTTCACCCCAGTTATATACATAAAGTGTAGTACCTGCATATTCGGTTTCAACAAATTCGATATCAGCATATTCATCTGAGCAGGAAACAAGACCTGCAGATAAAGTAAAAGCTAAAACAATTAAAAGAATTGTAGAGAGTATTTTTTTCATTTATTACTATCCTTTACTACTAAATTTTGTTTTTTCTCGGATCGGGCTTGAATTATATTTGTTATAATAAGTAAAATAAGCACACCAACAAGTAAAAATGTAGATAATGCATAAATATAAGGCTTAACTCCCTTTTTAGCAAGAGAGTAAATGAACACAGGCAAAGTACTGAAAGTACCAGCTGTAAACAAAGAAATTACATAGTCATCAAGGGAAAGAGTAAAAGCAGTTAATGCTCCCGAAAGAATCGCCGGGAATATAAACGGAAGCTCTACCTTAAAGAATGACATAACAGGCGTACAGCCAAGATCAAGTGCCGCTTCAGGAAGATGCTTATCCATTTGTCGAAGCTTCGGAGTTATCGAAAGGATAACATATGGCAGATTAAAGGTTATATGTGCAATCAAGATTGACCAAAGCCCTGTTCTGCCCGAACCAACAATCGCAAACACTCCGGCAAACAACAGCATCATTGAGATAACTGTTACAATATCAGCATTCATCATAGGAATGTTAGTTACAGTTCTAATAGATTTTTGCAGCCATTTGTTTCGAAGCTTATTAAGTCCTATCGCCGCCATAGTACCTATAATTGTAGAAATAAGTGATGATAATATTGCAAGAATCAGAGAATTTTTGAGTGCATTCATCGCTCCTTCGTTACGGAACATTTCACGATACCAATAGCCGAATGGCTTTCCGTCGGAATAATCTGCCGAAAACACAGCCGTACTGCTTCCGGACGTAAATGAATAAAGCACCATAATAAATATCGGCAAGTACAAAACTGCAAAAACCAATATAGTATAAATTCTTCCGGTTTTTTTCATATGGCAGTTCCTCCGCTTTCAGTATCACCAAACTTATTGACAATAAACATACTTGCAAGTATCATCAGCATAAGTATAAAGGAAAGAGCCGCGCCTATACGGTATGACTGAGCGTCGGCATTACTTAAAAACGCCATTTCGATTTTATCGCCTATCAGCGTAATAGTTCCGCCCGATAACGCCGCAGCAATATAAAAGGTACTGATTGCCGGCACAAATACCATTGTAATTCCCGAAACAACACCTGAAAGGCTTAACGGAAAATACACCTTGGAGAAAACTTTAAAACTGTTACAGCCAAGATCACTTGCAGCCTCGGCAAAATGACGGTCTATTCCTGAAAGCACGTTACAAATCGGAACTATCATATAAGGTAAGAAATCGTAAACCATTCCGAAAATAACAAGTCCGGGCGTTCCCGTAAATTTGACTTCATCTCCGCCGAAAAATTTAATAATATCATTAATTATTCCGTTATCCTCAAAAATATTAAGTATGGTATAAGTTCTTATAATAAAGCTTACCCACATAGGAACCATAACAAGCATCAAAAGAAGCTGACGGCGACGAGCGGGTAATGATGAAATGTAGAGTGCCAAAGGATAGCCGATAAGCAAACATATAATCGTTGCAATAGATGCAAACAAAATAGACTGTCCGAAAGAACGCAGATAACCATTTTCCGGATTTGCAATAAACTTAATGTTATCAAGGGTTAATCCGCCTTCAACTGTTGTAAAAGTATAATATATTACAAACAGCATCGGTACAATTATAAACAGCATACACCATAATGTATGCGGTCCAAGAAGCAATACACGTCCTAAAGAATGTTTTTTATTCATATCTCTGCATTGCCTCCGCTGGTATCCTCATCAGACTGTTCATCAGATTCTCCCAGAATAATATCCGGATTAGACATTTCAGCAGCTTCATCGGAGAATGTAGAATAGTCACCGAATTTACCTGAATACTCGGATTTTTTCATTACGTGAATAGCGTCAGGCTCAATATATAATCCAATTGTGGAATCAGGTTCAGCATAGTCAGATGTTTCAATCATCCACTTAAAACCTTCAACATCAATAATAATTTCA
>JAZNAB010000185.1:0-21364 GCA_045586285.1 Candidatus Flemingiibacterium sp.
TTTTTCAAAAGCCCGAACACATCAAAATAGTGCAACCATTTGATAATATAATACTTGAAAAAGCAAAAAAAAAGGTATATAATAATAAAAAAGTCCAATCAGAACCCCAAAAATCAAAGTTCTGTAAAGAAGGTGTAAATGTGTCTTTTTTGTCGATAGCTGAATATGAAAAGATTATTTATAGGCAACCTGACTCTCCTTTTGTTTTTGATGTACATCGAAAGATTAATGCACATAACCACGTAAACCTGGCGTGGCACGAAGAAATGGAAATCAAGCATATTCGATCAGGTTCGATGAGCATTAACTTGGGCACTAAAACCATTCACGTGGAAAAAGGCGATATTGTTATAATGAACCCTTATGAATACCACGCCAATATACTTGAAGAGGGCGAAGAGGTCGAATACGATTTGCTCTGTGTAAACTTATCCCGTATTTTCAATAAAAACTCTTTTGAATGGGATTACATCTTTAATAAGGAAACAAACGTTAAATTTAAAAACGTAATCAAAAACGACGAGATGTTAACAAAAATGACAGAACAGCTCTTTGACTCCTGTCAAAATAAAGATAAGCTTTTCACAATCGGCATATTTATTGCTTTTTTTTCCTGTCTTCAAAAGCACACAATTTCAGAGGATATATCCCGTACAAAAAAGGATTCCCGCAATTCTGAAATCATCAATAACGCATTGGCGTATATTCACGCACATTTTGATGAACGGATAAAATTGTCGGAGTTAGCAAAGGAATGTTATGTCAGTGAGCCTCACTTTTGCCGTGTATTCAAAACAATTACAGGTGAAACCGCTATTACATATATAAACAATTTCAAAATCACCAAAGCAATTTCGTTAATGAAAAACACATCGCAAACAACCAAACAGATTGCCGAAGCCGTCGGATTTGACGATGTGGCATATTTTTGCCGATGCTTCAAGAAAAAGACCGGTGTTTCTCCAAAAATGTTTCTTAAACAGTAGATATAAAAGTAACGAGTCTGATTTTTCAGACTCGTTTTTTTACTATGTTTTTTTGCAATAAACAAAATAATACAATTTTTTGCAAATATATTACATTGAAAATACACAAATATAATGTTATAATTATTTCGTGTACGCATGTATAAACATAAAGATATAGGCTTTAATTAAATTGTTTTTTATTGTTTAGAGTGAGGAATATATAAATATATGAAAAAATTGCTGATTATGGGCGATAGCTTGTCTTTTAACAGATATGGCTATGATGAAGTACCTCGTTCAAACTCATACGACTGTTTTCCGGATATGCGTTCCTGGTCATTTTGTCTGAGAGATGAATTAATAAAAAAAGTAAGTGGTTTTGTTTTCGGGGTAGATCTGGCAAAATCGAAAGAAAGCTTTGATCACACCGTATTTAGTGAAAAAGCTTTTTGCGGTTCTGAAAGTCAGCAGTTTTTATATAAGGCAAAAACCAATACAATAACGCTCTATCTGCAAAAGCACCCCGAGGGCAAGGAATACAAAATAGATATTGACGATGGCTTTTCCTCATATAAGGTTGATTTCAAAGGTAACGTGGAACAGTATCAAGCAAGAGCAATTTTTTATGTGACACTTCCCGCCAATCCGGCACTAGAAACTCACAAAATTTCCTTTGAAGGCAATGGCGCATACACAGTTTTAGGTATTGCAAAAGAGGACATCGAGATTAATATCAGCGGGAAAGGTTCTCAAAAGGTTGATTTCTTTTTAGAAAACTTTGATGAGCGTGTTAAGAAATTTGAATTTGACACCATTCTTTGTATTTTAGGTGCAAACGACATTAACCGGACTCCGCTTGAAGAATTTGAGGAAAATTATTCGCTATTGATAAAAAAAATTCTGGAAATCAACACCAATGTCAAAATGACTTTGCTTTTACCAACCGATTTATCAGATCCAAACAATCCAAATGTTGATTCGGATATGTATTGCAGTAAAAAAACCGCATCATTATATACTGATATCATATGTAAAATTGCGAAAAAACACAATTTTAAGCTCTTTAACACTTGGGAGCTTTTCGAAAATATACCGTATGAAAAGTGGCGTTATGATGAAGTTCATCTTAGCAATTTAGGCAATCAGATGTTATTTGAAAAAATGTTAAAGATGATAAATGAATAAGTACTAAGCTCGAAACAACAAATATAACAAGGAGCAATGAAAAAATGAAAAATATAAATTTTGGTATAATAGGCTGCGGAATAATATCAGATTTTCACGCTAAAGCCATTGAAGCCACAAACGGTGCAACTCTTATAGGAGTAGCTGATATTAATTACGATCGTGCGATGGATTTTGCCGAAAAATGTAATGCCCACGCTTATGAAACAGTGGAGCAAATGCTTTCGGATAAAGAAATAGATGCGGTTTGTATTTGTACGCCAAGCGGATTCCACGCAGATCCTGCCATCAAAGCTATCCGAGCAAAAAAGCACGTAATTATCGAAAAACCGTTATCGGTTACCAACGAGGATTGCGACAGAATTATAGCGGCAGCAGATGAAGAGGGTGTGTGTGCGGGAGTTATCACTCAGTATAGATTCTCAGACGCCATTCATAAGCTTAAAGAGCTGATTAGTGAAGGAAAGCTTGGAAAAATTATTTCTGCCGAGCTGATTATGAAATACAACAGAACGCAGGAGTATTATGACAGTAGCTCTTGGAGAGGAACCTGGAAGTTGGACGGCGGATCACTGATGAATCAAGGTATTCACGGTGTAGATGCGCTGCTATACGTTATGGGAGATGTTGTCGGCGTTTCAGGATACACAAAGACTTTAACTCACACTATGGAAGCAGAAGATACCGCCTGCGTTGCAGTAGAATTTAAGAACGGTGCACTCGGATTAATTCACAGCACCACGTCTGTATATAAAGGATACCCAAGAAATCTGATTGTTTCCGGAACAAAAGGAACCGTTTCCGTCAAAGACGATTATATTGATTTTGCTGATGTTGAGGGTATGGAAGGCATAGAAGCTTCAACAAAACCAAATGGCAAAAAAGGCTTTTCCAAAGCAGAAGATATCGATGTTTCGGGACACGTGTTCCAGATTTCAGATTTTGTTGATGCAATAAACAATAACAGAGATCCAATTATTACGTTAAGAGAAGCAAAAAAAGACGTTACTTTTATTAATGCTGTTTATGAGTCGGCAAGAACGGGCAAAAAGATAATCTTTACAGAAAATAAATAATGAAAGGGTTAAAAAGATATGAGAAATAATTTTTTTGATATACATACTCACGTATATAAATATCCTTACCCATATATATCAAAAGGAAAGAATATTTTCCCAGATCCCGAACAGATAAAAGACGTACACAAAAAATTTGGTATTACAGGCGGCGCACTTTTGGTTCTTTGTAATGCCGAAGAATATGTACCTCAGTCCGTGGGAGAAGTTATTGATATTGCAAATGCACTGGGCGATAATTATGTTCCTTTTTGCAATCTTGACCCCAGAGCTATGAATAACTCACCCGATTCCAAACTTGAATATCTCTTGGAGCATTTCAAAAGTCTTGGTTGTAAGGGAATCGGCGAGGTTTTGCCCCGTATGGCATTTGACGATCCAAAATTGTTGAACTTGTACCGTGCAGCAGAAGAAACCAAGCTCCCGGTGTTGTTTGATATGAATTCTTCCCCCAGAAGCTCTTATGGAGTTTATGACGATGCAGGACTTGTTAAATTAAGATACTGCCTTGAAAAATATCCCGATCTTGTTTTTATCGGACACGGCCCGGGATTTTGGGCAGAGTTTGGAACACTGCGCAATCCGGAAGACCGATACGGATATATCCGTTATCCCATTGATGATGAGGGTATGATTCCTAAGCTGATGAGAGAATATCCGAATCTATATGTTGACCTTTCCGCTAACAGCGGTTTAGTTGCAATCAAGCGTGATACAAATTATACCAAAAAATTCTTCGAAGAATTTCCTACAAGAATTATGTACGGTACTGATGTTTGCTTTATTGACGATTATGCCGGTCAATCAGACTTTTTAAACAATATGCTTGACGACGGTAACATCACAGAAGAAATTTACGATTGTATTGCACGTGAAAATGCAAAGAAACTGTTAAATATATAATATCAAGATAATTACGGCTGTAAAAAGCAATAAAGATGTAATTTATCACTAAAAAGCCCGAAACGTTGTTTCGGGCTTTTTTTATAATCACAATGACATTATCGAGGGAATTAAAAATCTGCAAAAACACTTGTTTTTGTATTATTCTTTATCAAGAAATGCCCCGAAACCATTCGAATACTTTACCTCTCCGTCAGGCATAATCCATAGTGCCTCAACATCGGAAAGGGATTCAACTAACTGTCTTCCATCTTCATAGTCCATATTAAAAAGTGCAGTTGAAAGCCCATCACCCAAGCCGGAATCACTACACAGTATAGAAACAGAAAGATATCTTTCCGATGGCATAAGAGTATCCGGATCTATTATATGGTGATAATTCTTTCCGTCAACCGTATAAAATCTTTGATAGCTTCCGCTTGTGACCAGTGATTGACCGTTAAGCTCCAGCATAGCAACATAAGGGTTATCTTCATCTTCCAAATTGGGATTTTCAATCCCGACCGTCCAACCTTTCCCATCAGGCTTTGAGCCTATTGTCCTTACGTTTCCGCCGGCATTGATAACATATCCCTCAATTCCCTTTTGCTCAAGATACCTTGCAACCTGCTCACAAGCATATCCCTTTGCAACAGCGCCAACATCAAGACTCATCTTAGGATCTGCAAGATAAACTGTGTTTTCAGCTTCATCAATAATAATATCGCTCATATTCATATGCTGTGCCGCCTCAATAAGCTTTTCGGCATCAGGCAGCTCTGCTTTATCGGGATTTTCCAAGCCTACCTCACGGTAATAATGCCAAATTGACAACACACTTCCCATAGCAATATTCAATTTACTGTTTGTTAATTTATACATTCCCTGCGAGAATTTTATCAAATCAATTATTTCTGATTCAACCTTTATTATACTATGAGATCCGTTAGTTTTTCCATTTACAACAGCTAAATTGTTTAAGCCGTCATATTTGAGGTGAATATTATATAATCGGTGATATTTATCAAAGATCGGCGCAATCTCATCTACAATCTTATCAAATTCCGCCTTGCTTTCCTCGTATCCCGTAATTATAGTTACAGTATCAAACCAGTCAAAATAATAGGCCTGATATTTCTCTGCCCTCGGCTGCGTCCAACACCCCGAAGAAGATATAATAATACAAATATTTAATAAAACAATAATAATTCTTTTCATAATAGCAAATAGGGATACCTTATATAAAGGCATCCCACTCTTTTATTTATTTTGCTGCCGCCTTATTGGCTGCTAAGGACATATCCGAAATTCCGATTGTACAACCTGAACTCTGCAATGAATCAACACCGTAACCGTCTACAGAAAGAGCTACAATTTCGTCTGCGCTCAAGCCTAAACAAGCTGCATCAAACAAATCTGCCTGTTCAAACCATTCCTTAACAACGCCGTCACCGTTAAGGTCTTGACCGTATGCTGCCATATTATAGTCGCTTCCAAGCTCTCTCTTTGTTGAAAGCTCTTTATTTGTATCTGTTGTGAATTCACCCATCAAGTTAAATGCAAACTGTGCAACAGTTGAATCAGACTTGATTGCAACTACCTTGCCGTCTTTCACTGCCGTTGCACATATACTTGCAACAACCTCGCAAGAACCGCCTTTTTCTTCAGTGGCATCTGTAGCCTTTTCCTGTTTTGTTACAAAGCCCAAAGAAAGAGTATCATTCTTTGTTGCATCTGTTTCTACTGCATTTGCAAATGCCTTTTCAATAGCTTTAACAAAATCGGCAATACCGATTGTACAGCCTGCTGCAATTATATCATCAGTGCCCTTGTAGCCGTCAACAATCATTGCTTTAATTTCGTCAAGAGTCTTTCCCTCATACATTTTGGAAAGAACATCTACCTGCTCATACCATTCCTTAGCTGCGCCTCCGTAAGCTACCATTCCGTAGTCATTACCCTGCTCGCCCTTGGTCTTGTATTCTGTTGCGCTAACAACAGCACCGTCAGATGTGAATTCAACTTTAGCGTCTACAGTATCAAACACACACTTTACAACTTTTCCGTCTTTATCAAGCAATACCACTGCTGCAGTTGTAGACACAGTTGATGAGCCATCAGTTTCGCCATCAGCGTTAGTTGATTTGCCGTACACTGAGTAAATTCCAAGTCCCATCTTAAGTGCTTCCTCGTTTGATGCATCTGTATTGTTGCAGCCTGCAGCAGAAATGCAAACTACCACCATAAGAACAGCAAGAATAAAACCTAAAAATTTCTTCATATTATAACTTTGACTTGCAAAGCAAGTCGTCCTTTCTGCTCTTTTGAGAGCATTGTTTACCAATCAAAACCTCAGTCTTGACTAAAAAGCAACAACATAAAAATTAGTTTTAAAATATATCTTTCAACTTATTTTTACTGTTATTCACCACTAAATAATTATAACATATAATTATTATTATGTCAAATATTATCTATAAATCTATTTTTTTTATTCTTTTCGCCAAATATGCCGAGGCAAGTCCTACCAAAACACCGGCAATCGTGCCCGTTATTGATAATATAATCATATAATAACCAATTTCGATAGTTTTTAAAAGCAAAACTGCTACAATTATTTGCCCAAGGTTATGAGTTACTCCACCGGCAACGCTGACACCTACACACGAGAACTTATCAAGCCGTTTTAATAAATACATAACAAGCAAACTGAGAAAAGCTCCGGCTGCACTGTAAAAAAAGGTGATAGTATTACCGAATAACAGTGACACAAGAATCACTCGTACAATTGAAATAAGAAATGCAAATTTTACTCCAAAGCAATATAGAACAGTAACAATAACGATATTGGGAAGTCCCATTTTTATTCCGGGAACGATTGTTATAATCGGCGGAATAAGTATTTCAACATAGGATAAAACCAATGCAAGTGCGGTCAAAATTCCTATCTTTGCAACACTAGCTTTTGCCTTGCCCACAATTTGTCCTCCCGAACCCTACTTTATTTGTCGTCAATGCCAATTACCAGCTTATGAGGTAAGCAAACTATTGTTTCTCCCTCTCTTGATATCTTTCTGTGAGCCACACAAATTTTATCGGGACATTCGGCATATGAAATATATGCTTTACCGCTATCAATAACAAGAGTATTAACTTTACCGTCTTGTGACACTATATCGGTTTTAAAATTTTCATTCAGCGGATATCTGCTAACCTCTGCACCGTCAATGGATATGACTACATAGCTCCCCTCATCTGTAAAAAACCAAAAGAAAATAAGAGCTATCAACGCCAACAAAATAACTGTAACTACAAGAATAATATCATTTTTATTCTTTGAATTTATCATTATTTTATAGTAGGATGTGAAAAATCAATTGATTTAATAGCAGAAGTTGGACATTCGCTTACACAAATGCCACAACCTGTACATTTATCATAGTCAATTTCTGCAAGATTATTCGTAACAACAATTGCCCCGCTCGGACAACTCTTCTCACATTTTTTACAAGCAATACAAGCATTTGAGCAATTTTTTCTTGCAACAGCGCCGGAATCGTGTGAACTGCACATAACAGCCACTTTACTTTCACGGCTGTTAAGATAAATAACGTTCTTGGGACATTCTTCCACACACATTCCGCAGCCAATACAAGCTCTGGGGTCAATATGTGCTATTCCCGATTTAATGCAAATAGCATTTGATGGGCAAACAGAGGCACAGTCACCACAGCCAAGACAGCCGTGCTTACAAGCATTGGGGCCTCCGTAAATCTGATTTGCTGCCTTGCACGAAGAAGGTCCGTCATATATAGTCTTCTTAGCAGCAGATGTACAATTGCCGTTACACTTAACAAAAGCAACCTTCGGTTCTTCAACCTTAATGGTAATGTTTAAAAGCTTAGAAAGCTCTTTTGCCACCTGAGTTGAGCCGGGAACACATAAGCTTGGCTCACATTCACCGACAGCAACAGCCTTTGCGTATTCGTCACAGCCGCTATAACCGCACGCTCCGCAGTTAACGCCGGGCAAACAAGCTCTAATTTGCTTTGTTTTCTCTTCCTCTTCTATTTTGAAAAAATGTACGGCAATTACAAGCAGAATTGAGCAAAAAAGCCCCAATCCGCCAACAATTAAAAATGCAGATAAAATTGGATTCATTCTTATGACCATAATTTTTTATAGATTACACCTATAAAAAATCCTTTCTCTCCTTCTTGGAGCTGGGTTAACAAAGCCCCCTCAGATATACTGAAGTAAAGCTACGGAGAAGGAATTCCGATTTTTTCAAAGCCAGAATTAACTTCAAGCTTTCCTTCTTAATTAAAAAGATTTTCAACTATTCCCTCGAAGCCAAAGAATGCCATAGAAACAAATGATGCGGCAATCAGGGTTACGGGAAGCCCTTTGAGAGATTTTGGAATATATCTATTGTCAATTGCCGAGCGCACCCCGCAAAATATTACCATTGCAAGTAAGAAACCGAGTCCGCAGCCAAACGAGCTAACCATACACTTTAAGAAATCGTATTTGATACCGCTGTCAAGCATATTGTTAATAGTTACACCGAGAACTGCACAGTTTGTTGTGATTAAAGGTAAATAAACGCCCAGACTCTTATGAAGAGAAGGAATAAACTTTTTCAGTACAACTTCGGTAAACTGAACAAGTGCCGCAATAATCAAAATAAAGACTATTGTTTGCATATATCCAAGTCCAAGCGTATCAAGGACAAAGATTTGTATAGGCCAGGTTACTGCAGTTGCCATAAGCATTACAAAAGTAACGGCAACACCCATACCTACTGCCTGATTAAGCTTTTTGGATACTCCGAGAAAAGGACAAATTCCAAGGAATTGTCTTAAAACGTAGTTGTTTACAAGCACGGAGGACATTATAATTATAATTAATTCTTTCATTTAATTTGCCTCCTCAATATTATTAGTACACTCTTCACCCTGAGCGCACACGGCTCTTGACGGGCAACCCTCACAGCCAAAGGATTTCTTTTTGGGGAATTTACCATTGGTGATAATAACCACAAGAGCAATCAAAAGACCATAAACCAACATACCGCCCGGTGCTTTTGTGAGAATTTCCATTTTAAAATCTGAAAGGAACGGAATAGTAATGCCCGCAAAACTTCCGCTTCCGAAAACCTCACGTACAGTTGCCATACAGAATAGAGCAAGTGTAAATCCAAGTCCCATTCCAACACCGTCAAGGGCAGATTTACCAACTGAATTTTTGTTAGCAAACATCTCTGCTCTGCCGAGAATAATACAGTTTACAGTTATTAGCGCAAGATACACGCCAAGAAGATCGTAAAGCTCAGGCAAATAAGCGTGCATTAACATCTGAACAATCGTAACAAATCCCGCAATAATTACAATATAACAAGGAATTCTGACAGTTTCGGGAATAATCCGTCTGAGAATCGATATAACAATGTTTGAACAGATAAGAACTGCAGTTGCCGCAAGTCCCATAGCAATTGCACCTATAACAGTAGTTGATGTTGCAAGAGTAGGACAAGTGCCAAGAACTAATACGAAAACGGGGTTTTCAAGAAGTAAGCCTCTGAGAAGCACTGAAAGAACACTATTTTCATTTTTCATTTTCAGTTTACTCCTTCCAAAATTTTAACTGCCTCGAGGGCACGTTTTACAGCTGTTTTATATCCGTCTGTCGTATACGTTGCGCCTGAAATTGCATCAATCTCAGCATAGTCAGCCTCTGTCTTGCCAACAAACTGTTTATAAAAGCTTTCGTCGGCACAAGCTGAACCTATTCCGTCAGTTTCGGATTGTTTGGTTGTTTTTATTGAAATAATTCTGCCGTCAGCTGTTATAGCTGCGGAAATATAAATATATTCGCCCGAGGGATTGTACCACTCATCACCGTTAATTCCAAAGCCTGAAGCACGAAGACTAAACACATAGTTTCCGCTTTCGGTTTTTTGGGCGGAAAGTATATTTGATGCAAGTCCAAGTCCCGTTATATCAATATCATAAAGCTTGCTTGCAGTTATTTTGGCAAATGCATCACCGACAAGAGTCTTTAGAGAATCATCTGCCTCACTTATGACATTGCCGTCAGCATCAATGCCGATAAAGCTCTCACCGATAACGTAAACATACCCTGCCCCATTTTTTGCGGCATATACAGCATCAATACCGGTAAGCTCTTCAACTATAAATATTTCTTCAAATTCACTGCCTGCAGCAGCAAGAGCTGAGTTTAAATTGTCAGCAAGAATTTGCTCCTCTGTTCTGAGGTCTACAGAACCGCCATTTAAAATTATAAACGAATTAAGGGCATCTTTTATTGCGCTCTTATAACCGCCGGTTGTTTTTGTAGCACCTGCGACAGTATTTACACTATCAATTGTTTCGCTGGTTTTTCCAATAACCGATGCTCCAAACGGCTCTAATTGAACGCCGCCGATTGAGGGAGTTTCTTTATTTTCAAGCACTGTAGTTCCGACAATCTCACCGTCTGCAGAAATACCCGCCATAATAGATAAGCCTGTATTATAACCTGTAGTCAAAATCTGAACAACATATCCGCCCGAAGCTTCCTTATATACGCTTGTAACAGTTTCGGGAAGCTCATATTCGGACAAATCAACTTGTTCAAAGCCTTGGCCGTCAGGCATAACAACGAGCAGCGCCGCATTTGCAGCAGCCTCTTGGTTTGCTTTTATAATTGGATCAGTAATCATATTTGTTCCTGCCATTAACACAGCAACTACAAGGCAAATAGAGGTTAAAACAATAATACTTTTCACATAATTGTTCATACTTTTTTACCTCCGAATACACGGCGTGCTGTCCATATATCAATATATGGATTAAGAATATTTACAAGTAAAATCGCAAAGGAAACACTTTCGGGGTAAACACTCCAAAATCTGATAAATACTGTAAATACACCTGCAATTACACCGAACACAATCTTACCCATTGGAGTTGCAGGGCTTGTTACATAATCTGTTGCCATAAATATAGCACCGATGAAAAGACTGCCTGACAAAATATAAGCTGTTGCAGTATATATGTTCATTCCAGTAATGAAATAGCTCATAACAAATACAGTTCCGATATATGCTAATGGAATGTGAACAGTAATAACTCTCTTTATAACAAGATATATTCCGCCGATAAGTAGTGCAAGTGAACAGGTTTCACCAATTGCTCCGCCGCATCTTCCAAGGAACAAATCCATAAGTTTCGGCACATTTCCCTCTGCTATCTGAACAAGGGGAGTAGCTCCGGAAGCAGCATCAACAACCGCTGGAATTGCAACCTTTGCCATAGAGCCGCCAAAGGCAAGAAGCATAAATACTCTTGCAGCTATAGCTGGATTTACAACATTACAGCCCATTCCTCCAAAAAAGCACTTTACGATAATAATTGCAAATACAGAACCGACAACAACCTGCCATATCGGTATAGCAGCAGATACGCTCATACCCAAAAGCAAACCTGTTACAATTGCGCTTAAATCGCCTATTGATTGCTCTTTCTTTACAATAATGTTAAATAAAAATTCACATAAAACACAGCTTATTATTGATGTAAGAATAATAATAAGCGCTTTCAGTCCAAAATAGTATATACCCGCAAAGGCTGCAGGCAGAAGAGCAATTATAACGTCAAGCATTATTAATTGAACTGTCGTTGAAGTGTGTATATGCGGAGATGATGATATATGAAGTTTTTCTGACATTATTTATTCTCCTCCTTGGCTTTTTTTGCTCTTGCCTCACGTAATTCTGCTTTAATAAGTCTGTGATTTTGAACTAAAGGACGGTTAGCCGGACATACGAATGCACAGCTGCCGCATTCCATACAAGCATCAGCTCCATATTTAATCATATCATCAATATTATGATCAGCAAGAGCTACTGTAAGAGCAGGCGGATTAATTCCAAAGGGACAAACGTTAATACATTTTCCGCATTTTATACACGGACGTGATTTTGTATTAACCGCATCTTTTTCGTTAAACGCCAAAATAGCATTTGTATTTTTTAAAATAGGTGATTCTGCAGACTCAACACTTATACCCATCATAGGTCCGCCGTAAAGAATCTTCCGAGGCTCAGAGGAGAATCCCCCGGTAAATGCAAAAACGTCCGAAAGTGATGTTCCTATAGGCGCTATAACATTCATAGGATTTTTAACAGCGCTTCCGTCAACAGTTACGCATTTTTCAACAAGCGGCATACCGGTCCTGATATATCTTCCAATATCAGCAACAGTTGTACAGTTGGATACGATACAGCCAACGTCAATCGGAAGTTTGCCAACAGGCACAACCTTTCCGGTCGTATGGTAAATAAGAACTTTTTCACCGCCCTGAGGATAAATGCTTGGCAAAGCCTTCACCTTAATTATATTGTCTTGCGACGCCAACTCTTTCATTTTTTTGATGGCTTCGGGCTTGTTTTTCTCAATTCCGATAATTATTTCCTTAACACCAAAATACTTTTCAAAATATGAAATTGCGAGTTTCATATCTTCTGATCTGTCAAGCATTGTTCGTGTATCACTTGTTATAAAAGGCTCACATTCCGCACCGTTTATAATAATCTGCTCAATTTTTGAAATATCAACATTATATTTAACGTTAGTAGGAAAGCCTGCTCCGCCAAGTCCGACAATTCCGGCATTTTTAATAGCTTCAACTACAGCTTCCTTAGAATCAATATGCGGCGGTTTAATTTCAGGATCGACAGTCATCTCACCATCAGATTCTATAATAATACCTTTGCAGGTTTTTCCGCTATATACAACTACATCGTCAATTTTCTTAACGACACCCGATACACTTGAGTGAATATTTGCACTGATATATCCGTTTGCAGTAGCAATAAGTGTTCCAACGTAAACCTTATCTCCGGGTTTTACAATGGGAGTTGCCGGACTGCCTATATGCATTTGCATAAGAATAGTAACGCTGCCGGGAGTATCCATTTTTACAGCAGGGCATTTAGCTGTATTTTTTTTGTGAGGAACCTTTATGCCGTGTAAAGAAAATGCCATTATAAGTCCTACCTTTCATTTGCGCCTCTTAATTTGATTATATTAAAAATAGAGTAAAATCCTTATAAATGTTATAATCATTTAATTATAACATATTTTCATATATAAAAGCAATAACATTCTGCAATTTTTTTTTGAAGATAAAATGAAGATTAATATTTTATTAGCAATATTACTATACCCCATATTTATTTAAAAACACATAAAATTAAAAATCAACCCGTTTTCAAATAAAAAAACACATTTATATCTTAGAAAAAGCCCGAAAACCGATGTTTTCGAGCTTTAAATATTATCATATATTATAAATTTATAAAAACTATTGCACCCGCTTAATACCAAAGCGTTTTTCTGCTTCCCCGCTCATTACCGTGTGAGATAAAACCGCAGCTTCTTCTTCCATATTGCATTTAAGCAGCCATATAGGGACGTTTTCAATTAAATCATCAAGTAACTCCAAAAGCTTTCCTCTGTTTATGGCATTTGAAGGACGAGCCACCTGCTCCAGAAGCGGAAATACAGCCTGAGAGCCTTGACATTTCTCAATCTCGTTAACTTCTCCACGTCTTAAAATGCATATTCCGCCAACCTGTACGCGCATATTTAAGTTTTGAGTTGATTCCCCGCTCCAAGGTGTTCCGTATGCATACCAAACTCCGTTTTCCTTTCGAAGTGCAGGTTTATCATCATTAAGTATAACAGCAGCATCGCCGAACACCTTGCACCATAAACTTGTATGGGTTGTTTTTCCCGTTTGGCAAGGGGCAGAGAACAAATAAGCATACCCATTAATTACAACAGCAGATGAATGCAGCATAAATCCGCCATACTTTAACAGTTCACGGTAAAACTGTCCGCCAGTACATAAATACTCGCAAATATCTAAAGTAAGATGCGGCTGCTTTTGCAAAAGCGCTTCTGCACGGCTTTGAGTTATAGATATATCAGGGCTTCCTTCAAAATCAGCAAGATAAGGCTCTGCTTGAGATACCGTGCGGCCAAATGAATCCATTTGCACTTTAAGTCCGGCTATAATATAGTTTTGTATCACTATAATCGTCCCCTCTCTCACATCTGCCTATTAACAATTTCCTATAACATATTATTTTAACTTGTTTTTCTTTACAGCGGCTATTGAATATACAAGTATATACGTCAGCAGTACGGTTATAACCACCGCAGAAAAATCAAGCCATACGTCCTGCACCTGAGAGCCTCGATCATAAAAAAGCTGTATTGTTTCATCGGAAAGTGCTATAAGAAGTCCGCCAAGCATCGCATATGAAAGAGGGCATTTCCAAAGTACACAAAGGCAACAAAGCTCTGCACCTAAAAGGAAAAACTCTGCAAAATGCGCCATTTTGCGAACAAGATGATTAGTTAAGCTACCCTCTCCGAAAACCGCTTCGAAAACAGGTCTTATAACATTCAACACACCAACGCTTTTCTCCTGCGACTCCGGAATACTTTCCATTGAATTTGAGAATATGAAGCATATCGTAAATATTATTGCAACAAGAAGTATGGCTGTAAATATAATTTTATTTTTCATACTTATATCCGTGTTAATATTAAAAGCCAACTTAATACCTTCCGTTCCCATATATTTGCGGTTGTTTATTATTTTTTGTTAGGTAAAGAATCAATTTTAAAGAGCTTCTTCTGCCTTTTTCTCTGTAAATGTTGGAACAGCTTTATGAAATGCTTCAAATATTTCCTCTTTTGAGCTGTATTCTAACTTAACAAGCATATCAAGCTTTTCCTCAATTTCCTTACGGGTACTAGCCTTATCGTGTTCAATGAAAATAAGCTCATTATCGGTTTTGGACATATCCTCGCCCTTAATTAAAAGCTCTTCATACAGCTTTTCACCTGGGCGCAAACCGACTTCCACAATATCTATATCCTTATATGGTGTAAAACCGGATAAACGAATCATATTTTCTGCTAACTCAAGAATTTTTACGGGATTTCCCATATCAAGCACAAAAAGCTCACCGTTCTTTGCCATAGCTCCGGCTTCCAATACAAGCTGTGATGCTTCCGGAATTGTCATAAAATAACGTATTATTCGTTTATCTGTCAGTGTAATAGGGCCGCCGGCTGCGATTTGACGCCTGAATAGCGGAATTACAGATCCGTTTGAACCAAGTACATTTCCGAATCTTACTGCCGCAAACTCCGTCTTACTGTCAACACGGCACTGAATAATCATTTCGCATAAGCGCTTGGAAGCACCCATAATATTGGTAGGATTTACCGCTTTATCGGTAGAAATTAACAAGAATTTTGATACGCCGTATTTTTCTGCCGCATTAGCAGTATTATATGTACCTATTACATTGTTTTTAATAGCTTCTGCAGGACTGTTTTCCATTAACGGCACGTGCTTATGAGCAGCCGCGTGGATAACAATATCAGGACGAAATTCGGCAAACACTTCATCAAGTCTTTTTTTATCTCTGACAGAGCCAATAATAACATCAAGATTAATTTTATCGCCGTATTTTCTTAAAAGTTCCTGTTGGATATCGTAAGCATTATTTTCATAGATATCAAAAATTACAAGTTTCTTAGGAGATTGCTTTGCAATCTGACGACAAAGCTCTGAGCCTATACTTCCGCCGCCGCCTGTTACAAGAACAGTCTTGCCGGAATAATATTTAGCGGTTAATTCGTTATTAAGCTGAATTGTATTTCTGAAAAGCAAGTCCTCGATATTAAATTCTCTCAATGTGCGCTTGTCAGATACTCCGCTGTCACCGCCAAGATAATCGTAAATTTTAACCTTACATCCCGTTGTACTGTATCTCTTATAAAGACAGGACTTAATTTCTGCAGTAGCATCGGGAATTGCTATTACTATTTCTTTAACAGGAGTTTTTTTAATCAGCTCCAGCGTTGCTTCATCTTCGGGATATATTTTTATGCCTCTGATCATATTTCCGATTTTCTGCTGGTCACTGTCTATAAAACAGTACGGATAATAGTTAGAGCAAGGGTTGCGTAACAACTCATCTGCAAGGTTAGAGCCAACATTGCCCGCACCTACAATTGCTATATTAATTTTTTCTGATACATCTGCTGTATACTCTTTTCTTGTATTAAGATCAGCGTGCATTATTTGATATAAAAATCTGCTGGCAAGGGTTACAAGGGCAATAATACACACGGAAATAAATGTAAAAGCAAATCCGGGATTTAAAAAGCTCCATATTCTGCTTATACAGAGAAAAACAAATCCGCCGATTGCATCTGCTAAAATCATCTGAAGAAACAATCTGACATTAGTATATCGCCAAATATTAGAATAAAGCCTAAAAAGCAATCGTGAACCCATCAAGCAAATAATTATCACTACAATTTTCAGGAAGAAATTCTCTTCGATCATTTTTATCGAGCTTATTCCCGAAAACAAGAGGGTCAACACACTCATTATGCTCACCATAATAGCAATGTCAATAAGATATAACCATAGCTTTCGTTTGTTCATATTTTCCACTTTCCTTGAAATTTTCTTAAATCGCCATAATTATTAATAGTATATTACGATGCGATACAAGGGATATCTTCGAAATGAAGTCTACACGGAGATAGCCCTCAAGCCGAAGTTTAAGGATTAATTATTTCAGAAAATTCTTATATGCTGTTTTCCTCCACGGTTTTGCCATGGAGGAAAATGTAGGGTGATTAAACTATAATTTATCTGCCGATGCAGTAATAAAAACTGTAAAGATATCTTGGTAGCAACAGATCAATCTGCTTTCTACCATCTCAATTACACGTTTCAGAATACTGCACATAGATAATGGAAATCAAATTATTTTAAGATTTTGGTGCAGTAACGATAAATAAGTGTTGCCGCTTCGCAACGACGGGTTTGACCCTGAGGGCGAAGAGTAAGGTCGTCGTAACCCTGAAGAAGATCTGTATAACAAGCCCACTCAATAGCATTAACTGCATAATCGGAAACATCATCAATATCAAACAATAATATGGGCGCCATATCCGCAGGAACTGTAACGTCAAGTCCCTTTTTGTTTGCATAGCGGTAAAGCATAGCTGCCATCTGTTCACGGGTTATAGGATCATCTGGACCGAATTTTCCGTTTCCGTAACCTTCAACAACGCCGTTAGCATACGCCCATTCAATCGGAATAGCGTGCCAAGCAAGAGAATCTACATCATCAAAAGTTTCTGCATTTACAGTAGCGGGAGAGCCTTCAAGACGGTACAATATTGTAGCTATCATTGCACGGGTAATCATTGTATCCGGCTCAAAAGTAGTTGCGGTCATACCAATCATTAAATCTTCTTCAGAACAGTAATGCACTCCGTCGTGATACCAAGCTTGAAGATTAAGGTCTGTGAAATGACCTGCGGGGCAGCGGCTATCACCTGGGCATCCATCGTCCTCACCGGGCTCTATCGACGGAACATCCATAGTGTTATATCCAGTAGCAGCTAAAACACTATATTCATCAAAGTATTTGTGCATTCCTTCGCCTTCAATGTAAATACTTGCAGTAGTCTTAAGGGTATCGCCGACTTTTTCTAAAGCTTCAGCGCTTATAACCTCTGTAGCTGTCATTGACATTGGCTTAGTCAAAGCTTCCTTCACGTCTGCTGTCGGAGCAGTAAACCAATCCTGATATACTTCGGGGTTAAGAATGTATGTAATTATAAGTTTATCTTCGGATACTTTTGCCTTTTCAAAGACAAATACGTCCTTATCCTTCCACTTTACGCTGTCAAAAGAAAAATCGCTTTCTTCTACAGACTCAACCTGAGCTACAAGAGAATCCGATAATATACAAATAAAACGAAACTCGTTCATACGAGGATCTGTACGGTAAAGCGCCGCAGCCTTTGCAAGTTCTTCAAGCATTGTAGAAGTTGCAACATATGTTACCTTGTAAGAGCCGTCACTTTCTTCAGTAGCAGTAACAGATAAGTCAATTTCCGCAGGATCAATAGGAGATGCCGCACTTATTATAAGAGTAAAACTCATTACAATGCAAAGTGTCAGCAAAATGCAAACGCTTCTAAAAAGATGTTTTTTCATATTTTTCGACCATAGCTTTTTTTCTAAAAAGCTTCCTTTCTGCCCTTTTCAAGCTGGTTTATATAGTAAAGCCTCGGCCATCGACCGAAAAAAATCACAAAAGGTAGTTTGAAAAGTATGTACAATAATGTGGTTAAATATATTTATTCAGCCAAAAGCTCCTCGGTTTCCATACTAATCCTGTTTGAAATTTCAACTCCGTATTTCTTTTTGATACGTTCAATTGCAGAATTAATATTTGGAGGACGGGTAGTACAGTTGTGGCAATCGGAAATTAAGATTGCATTTTTATTCTTCAAATAATTTGTTGCCCTTCGTCTTAGGTACAGTCCGCTGAACTCTGTCGCACTTATCTGCACCGGGAAATCCATTTCAGCAAGAGTGTTAAAATGGCGCTTTTCCTGACACAAAAAATAACGCTCCAAATGTGCAATCATCGGTGTAATTCCACGACGCATTTCCAAGTTATAAAGCTGTCGGAACATTTCATCATTCCACGGTGTAAACGGGAGCTCAATAAGTAGTATTTTTGTACCTTGATAACACAATTCTTCAAGTCTGTCCCAGTCTGCTATCCCTGGCACCCAAGCAACCTCAGCCCCCAAAATCAACTTTGGATAAACCTTATCTTCAAGAGCCTTAGTTAATTGCTCCATTGACGCTTCCCTTCGCTCAAGGAATTTCTCAATATGTTCTCGGCTTCTGTAAAAATGAGGAGTAAGGGCTACTGCTTCCACACCCTGCCGAGCTTCCATCTCAAGCATAGCAAGAGATTCTTCCAGGCTGCCGGCACCGTCGTCTATATATGGAAGTATATGAGTATGAAGGTCATACATAATATTCTGACCTGATATTAATCTTTCGGGGGATCATTTGGTGTTGGAGCTGCGTCATTGTAATGTGCAGAGCCGTAACCATATCCATATCCGTAACCGTAACCGCCATAGCCGCCATAGCCGTAACGGCCGTATCTTCCATATCTGCCGTATCTGCCGTATTGCTTGTATCTGTATTTGCCATATCCGCTCATAGTTTCAGAGGTGACTCCGTTAAATACAAATCCAAGCACGTTTCCTTTTGCATATGTAAGCTGTTCCATAGCGTGTATCACTGCGCCTCTTTCCGACTGAGAAGCCTTAACTACGAACAGGATTCCGTCACTTTGAGGTGACAAAACTGCCGCATCTACAACCATATTAACAGGAGGAGTATCAAGAATTATGTAATCGTAACGTTCCCTGAGCGCTTCAATAAGTCTTTGCATACGAACTGATGCCAAAAGCTCCGAGGGGTTCGGAGGGATATCTCCGGATACAATAACGTCAATTCCTCTTGAATCATTCAAAATTGTCACATTCATATTATCCGGGGACATAAGTAAATTGCTGAGTCCCAAAGAAGAGCTTATATTTAAAAGTCGATTAAGCTTAGGACGGCGCAGGTCACAGTCTATAACAAGCACCTTTGCATCTGTTTGTGAAAGTGATATTGCAAGGTTAACTGCAGTAATTGTTTTTCCTTCGCTCTGCATTGAAGAAGTAACAAGTATTACCTTGCAGCCTTCCTTATCAGGCAATGAGAAATTTACATTTGTTCTGAGCGTTTTATATGCCTCTCTCAAGAAAAAGCTGCTCTTGGAGGTTAACAAATGTTTTCTGTCTGTTCTTATTCTGCTGAGTCCATGAGTCTTGGTATCTTTTTTATTGCCCCTCTTTGTTATAAATTTTTTACTCATATATAATGACCTATCCTCTGAGTGATTTGCTCAAAATCACGCAAAGTATTCCTTTCTGCTTGATAAATGTTTTTTGAAATATATCAAAAGACGCTTAAATACTTTGTTCTGTCAATACTTACCGTACCGGCCATAAAGTTTATATCTTTACTTCTTTCCTTTTTTCTGCTTCTTCACTGTCTTCATCAGAAGAATAACCATAACTATTCTGAGATGGTGAATACTCGAAATCGGGAATTCTGCCTAAAATCGGCAACTCAAACATATCAGTAAGGTCATTTTCGTCCTTAATACGTGTATCCTGCAAAAAGAAAATCGTTAAAACCACTATTGCAAGCAGAGCGCCTGCCGCACCGCCTATAGCAGCATAATTTGTATAGTTCGGAGAATATGGAGATTTGGGCTCTTTAGCAGTGTCTATCACTCGAGCCGATGTACCGTCAATCAAATTTGAAATAACTTCCGGTGCAACCTCTGCCGCAACATTTGCAATACGAGCCGCTTCCTTCGGATCCGAATGGCTGACAAATATATTGAATATTTCAGTTTGATTAAGCTGAGCTGCGGAAATCATTCCGGAAAGCTTTTCGGCAGTATAGTCACCGCCAAGTGCCGCAGCAACCTCTTCAAGTACTCGGTTACTGTTTGCTATGCTTACATATGTATTTACAAGTCGCTGCGCCGCAGTCAAATCCGCCCCCGACAGATATTCCTTGTTCTCATCAAAAACACGGTTATTGTTAACGTAAATTGACACCTTCGCTCTGTACATAGGTGTTACAAGCCTGAGCGTTACACCCAAAGCCACAGCTAAGCCAACCGCAAAGCACAAAGCAATTATCCACCATTTACGCAAATAAAACATTAAAAGATCTTGAAGATTGATTTCCAAACTATTTATTCTCTCGTCAACCATTATCCTGCGGGTTCCTTTCGTTATCCCTCTCGGGTGTTTTAATTAATTTTATAAATATCTCAATCCATTTTGCTGCACTTAGAACAAAATTGATATTATTTTGCTAAAAATGCACAAAAATTCAATATAAAAACAATGATACATAGATTATTATAACATACTTTTTTGAAAAAATCAAGACCTTTAAATAATTTTGCAAACAAATACGGAATATTTCTGTTACCGCAAATAACACTATGTTAACAAACGTCAAAAAGTTACAAATTTACCCTTGGTTATACTTACCGCTATAGTTATAAAATATATTACGCTCAAATGAAAACCATTCGTTATAACCAATTTTTTAAAACACTAATATAAGACTGTCCGTATATTTTTATATTCCAATAATTAAAATCCGAAGGTGCGAACACCTTCGGATTTTTTTAAAAATTAATCAGTTACACTCAGCAGTAAGCGGTCCTTCAAGATCTTTAAGATAGAAGAG
>JAZNAB010000186.1:0-3379 GCA_045586285.1 Candidatus Flemingiibacterium sp.
TAAATATGACGGAAGTTGTCATATTTAGTGTGCTATAATTGCTTGAATTATACTAACGAGGTCTTGTCATATGGAAGAACTTAAGAAGAAAATAGACGAAGCGATGAAATGTCAGTTTGTTGGTGAAGTAATTTTTACTGAAGATGAGTTGGCAAAAATTTATGCTAGAGCTAATAGTTTATTGCGTAATTACGATTACGGATATATAAGCTACATTTCGTCATTAGAAGATAATCTATTGTTTGTTGCAATGGTTAATGCGACAAAAGTTTGGCACGCAGACGAAGACCGATTTTGGACGTGTATCGCAAGAACTTTGCTTGGGACTGAAGAGTGTTCTCAAAAAGTGTATCACTATTTAACCGAATTGATAGTAAGATTAGGACGGAAAAACGTAGTTTTATATCTAGATGGTTGCATTAAAAAATATTATGCAACAATACTTGCTCATGCTTTTGCTCCGATAAGGTCAACCGAATCGTTCTTTGAGTTATGTTGGCAAATCTTTTGTGAAGACTTAGATCAAAATTATAATGAACACGACGACATTTATGGGTTAATAGCAAACGAATTGGCGAATAGGTTTAGTAGTTTTGGCGGCGTTGAAGATGATTTTGAATTAGGTGCTCAAGTATATTCGTTGCGTGCAGGAATAAAACGCCTTGCTGTAGACGCTACTGATAAAATGGCGGAATTTATAAAACGAACCATTTTGCTAATCAATAAAGTATTTAATAGCGAGTCCTTAGATGGAGAAAGTTATTTATCAAAGTTGGTAAGACAATGGTGGATTGTTAAAGAAGCTTCTTTAGGTGTCGTTAATAAAAGGATGACGGGAGAAAGAGCTGTTACTGATTATTCAAGCATTAAACCTAAATACATTATGGATGACGGAATGGTTAATTTGGTCATTCCTGCTATTCGTCTTAAGGATAAATTTGATTATAATCCATATTTGGAAATTTATCGTGGGGAAAATTGTATTTTTTCCGATGAGTTATTGACGAAAGGTTCGGGCTTGTCAATGGCGACAAAGCCGTATTCGGTAAATATAGAAAGAATTATTAGCGAAGGCGATATTGATATTAGAGTTGTTATTTCTCATTGTGGAACACCTATTTATGACTCAAAGAAAACATTAGAGCGCACTTTTGTGTTGTTTAAAGATGGAAGAGAAATCTTTGCGCAAGAATGTTTGCCCGGTAATTATAATTTATTTACATTTGACTTGGATTCTTTATTGCAATACCCTGATAATATTAAAAAGCAAGCATCGAGCAAGTTTGTTTTTAATGCCATTGAGGGAGAAGCACTTCAAAGTCACAGGAGAACTATATTATTTGTATCCGAAAAACAAAATAGAGACGTATGGGTTTACGCGGATAAAAAGAACGATGTGGTTTTTAGACACGATGGAGAGGATTATCAAGTAATAGATGGCGAATTAAAAATTGCAGCGTTAAAGGCTTCAAATTTGATTGATTATGGCGTTAGATATGAAGATACAAATTGGAAGTTGGTAGATTTTTCTTGTGAAGAAAAAGGCGATATTAATTACTATAATATCTCTGAATTACTATCGGTTTGCGAACCGCAAAAGATTACCGTTTTTAGATACTCGAATAACAAAATCGTTTGTAATATCAATATAGTTAAGTTTAACAACATACAGATTTCTTTTGATAAAGATTTTTATTATGATACTCAAAACGTGGGCGAAGTGCGATTTTTAACGGAAAAATTTGATGAAAGTGCTACGTTTAATATCAAAGATGAAGAGATTTGTATTCCCATACAAGATGGAGAGATAGTACTAAAAGCCCCTATTATAAGATGGAGAATTGATGATTTAGAGTGGAATAATACCTATTCTCAAAAAGGAATTTGGTATAAAAGCATTACAAATTCTTCAGAGATTGAGTTTGATGTACCAAGTAAATTGCTCTATCAAATAGGACTTTCAACTAATACGTATTTAGAGAAAAGTGGAGCTAATTACCATAAGTACAAGTTGGGACAAACTATATATTCAATAAAAGATAATATAAGCGAAATAATGCTGTTTGCCAAAATCGACTCAAAAGAAATGTTGCCGATTTTGAGAATACATACGGTAGAAAAGTTTGTAGATGACCCGATTCTTATAATTGCACAACGCCAAATGTTATGGATGATTAAGGATAATTATATAGGAGAAGAATCTGATTCTTTTAAGGTGACTTTAAGTCAAAAAGGACAAGAGGTTGCCATATATAACCTTAAACAAGAAAACTGTCAACTAGATATAAGTAGTATTGCAGACGGTTTTTATGACGTGAAAGTTGAGCTTATAGGAAAAGGATTTTTGCAAAAATCTAGAATTTTATGGGAGAAGCGAGTTTGTATAGGAGATGAAAATGAACTGCGATTCAACAATAAAATTATGGTTTTAGATAAGGTTATGCTTGATAATCAAGCTACACTTACTACAATTAAGACCATTTACATAGAAAATATAAAATTTTTACAAGAACGAGATGGTTATTTGTTTTACTCAGGAAGTATGTATTTTATACATCCTAACGGTAAGAAAATCTACTTAAATTCTATGAAAAATGATTACGGCACGTTTGATAAAACAAATCCCGTAAGAATAGAATTACGCACGAATAAAACTTGTTGGATTGTTGCCGGGCTAGAAGGCGACAATATTAACGATTTCTTGGGCGAACTCTTTTTAGACCAATATAATCAAGTTTCTAACATCGGCAAAGGGTCTAAGGCGATTCACTATTACGTGTTTAGTACAAAGGAGAAATAATGTTTAATCCTGCAAAAGCTTCACAAAATATTAAAAATGAATTTGTGGATTACATATCCACAACCCATTCGTTTGCGGATAAAAGTTTGCAAACGCAGTTTTTGGCGCAATTGAATGAAAATATTGCAAAAGGACCGTTATTGGAAATAAAGGATGTTTTCGTTCAAGGAAAATCTATTAATGAACTAATCGAAGAAGGTGTATTATCTCCCCTTTTTAGAGAATTAGAATCTGCAAAGCCGTCGGGTAAGTTGTATCAACACAAATTACCGATAGATAGAAAGCTTTATTTGCATCAAGAAAATGCAATCAGAGCAATTGTCGGCGGGAATAATGCTGTCGTATCTACAGGTACGGGTAGTGGTAAAACAAACTGTTTCTTAATCCCTGTATTGAATGAGTTGTTAAGAGAAAAAGAAGAAGGTACTATGCCAAGTGCCGGTGTTCGCGCACTCTTTATTTATCCTATGAATGCTCTTGCGAACGACCAAATGAAAAACATCAGAGAAATACTAATGTGTTACCCCGATATAACTTTTGGCGTATATAATGGTGGTACAAGTCGGATCGTAGCCATGT
>JAZNAB010000187.1:0-7827 GCA_045586285.1 Candidatus Flemingiibacterium sp.
CCCCTTGTTCACTTCTATGATTATCTCATCTGTCTTGGGTTGGTTCTTGTTCCTCTTGTTGTTATGGAACTTGCAAAGGCAATCGGTCTTATTAGACACAATTCAAAATAAAGTAAAAATCCTGCCGTATATGCGGCAGGATTTTTTTCATAAAATTACGCTTTGTAGTTATATCCCATTTCAAGCGCTGTTCTGTTCTTTTCAATAAGCGCCGCCTTTGAAGCGGGAATACCGGCAAGCATATGCTCAAGAAAAGCATTGTATTCAAAAAGACCGGTAAGTTTTAAAAGATATCCGAGTATAATTACGTTTGCCATTCCTACAAGACCTGCATCTGATGCCATAGCAGTTGCGGGAATTCCGTAAGCCTTAATGTCGGTGCGCTCTGAATTCTTTGGAATAAGTGTTGAGTCGAAAATGCAGACGCCGTCTTTTGTAATAGCAGGCTCAAATTTGTCAAATGACGGAAGATTCATAGCTATTAGAATATCCGGATTTACAACAAGGGGAGAACCGATTTCTTCATTTGAAATAATTACAGAACAGTTAGCTGCACCGCCTCTCATTTCGGGACCGTATGATGGAAGCCAGGAAACTTGTAAATCAGAGTCCATAGCCATTTTTGCAAGAGCTTTACCTGCAAAAAGAATTCCTTGTCCGCCAAAACCTGCTAAAAGAATATTAGATGTCATATCAGTTTCCCTCCTTTGTTGAGGTTGGGTTTAATTCTTTAACGTCAGTATCCTTATATACACCAAGTGGGTAGAAAGGAATCATATCTGTTTTAACCCACTCAAGAGCCGCTTCCGGAGTCATACCCCAGTTGGTAGGGCAGGTTGAAAGAACTTCTACAATCGAGAGTCCTTTCTTGTCAATTTGGTTTTGGAAAGCTTTCTTAATAGCTTTTTTTGCTGCCTTGATATTCGGAACTGTGTTGACTGCTACACGCTCAGCATATGCAACGCCGTCAAGTGTTGACAACATTTCACATACACGGATCGGTGAGCCTTGAATACGGCGGTCACGTCCGTAAGGAGAGGTTGTTGTTACCTGACCGGGAAGAGTTGTAGGCGCCATCTGACCGCCTGTCATACCGTAAATACAGTTGTTTATGAAAATTATCGTAAGGTTTTCTCCTCTTGCACCAACGTGTACTGTTTCAGCAGTACCGATTGCTGCAAGATCTCCGTCACCTTGATATGTAAATACGATATTGTCGGGGTGAGTACGCTTAACACCTGTTGCAACGGCAGGAGCACGGCCGTGAGGAGCTTCAATCATATCACATTCAAAGTAGTTATATGCAAATACAGAGCATCCTACAGGTGCAATACCAACAGCCTTCTCGCAAATGTTGAGCTCGTCAAGTGCCTCAGCAACAAGTCTGTGTACAATTCCGTGTGTGCAGCCGGGGCAATAGTGGAAAGGCACCGGCGAAAGTGATTTCGGTTTATCAAATACTACCATTGTGGTTTACCTCCGTTTACTTTAAGCTTGCCGCAATTTTTTCGATTTCGGCAAGTACATCTGCTGGGGCTGGAATTACGCCGCCTGTACGTCCAAAGAAAGAAACAGGTTTCTTACATTCGGTTGCAACCTTAACGTCGTCAACCATCTGTCCCATATTAAGTTCGCATACAAGGAAATGCTTTGCACTGTCGGTAAGCTTAAGAAGCTGCTTCTTGGGGTAAGGCCAAAGAGTAATCGGACGGAAAAGACCAACCTTAAGACCTTTTTGACGTGCAGCTGTAATTGCAGTTTTGCAAATACGTGAGGTGATACCGTATGATACGATAACTATATCAGCATCTTCACAGAGATATTCTTCGTATTTAACTTCTTTCTCAGATATTTCTTCATAACGCTTGTAGCGAGCGATAATGGAAGCTTCAAGCTCTGCAGGGTTCATATAAAGAGAGTTGATAATATTCTTCTTGCGTTTGCCATCTGTGCCGTTGGTTGCCCAAGTCTTTTCAGGAAGCTCACGCTTTGTACCAAGTTCAAAGTCAACAGGCTCCATCATCTGACCGAGAGCTCCGTCTGCTAAAATCATTGCAGGCATACGGTAAATATCTGCAAGGTCAAAAGCTTCGCTTGTAAGTTGTGCCATTTCCTGAACAGAAGAGGGTGCAAGTACTATAACGTGCTCATCACCGTGACCGTTAGCTTTTGTAGACTGATAGTAATCCTGCTGAGAAGGTTGAATACCGCCAAGACCGGGGCCGCCTCTCTGAACGTTAACAATAACGCAGGGAAGGTCGCTTCCGACTATGTAAGATATACCCTCGCTCTTGAGCGAAATTCCGGGTGAGGAAGATGATGTAAGGCAACGGGAGCCTGCTGCTGCCGCACCTAAAATCATATTGATTGCGGATACTTCAGACTCAGCCTGAAGACAAAGTCCGCCAACTTTTGGCATACGCTTTGCCATATATTCTGAAATTTCTGTTTGCGGAGTTATCGGATATCCGAAGAAATGCAGACACCCCGACTTGATAGCAGCTTCGGCAATTGCCTCGTTGCCTTTCATAAGTACTTTATTAGCCATTTGAATTCTCCTTACTTATTCTTTTTCTACTTTAATAACCACATCGGGACACATTGTTGCACACATAGCGCAGGCAATACATTTTTCCATATCAGTTATTCCTGCAGGGTGATATCCCTTTTGGTTTAATCTTGTGCTGTCAAGCGAAATAATCTTCTTCGGGCAAACGATAGCGCATAAGCCGCAGCCTTTACAAAGGTTTTCGTTAAAAGTTACCTTGTTCATTATTGTTCCTCCGTTTATTATTTATAAGCAGTTTAAAATATCTGCTTTGTTGCATTATTTATATAAAACAAGTTGTCAGGTTTCAGAGAGTTTTTTTCAAATTCCTCTTTAAGACGTGTATCAACCGATGTACATATAATCGGGAGAGCACATTCTTTTGAAAAACTGTCTGCCCATTCTCCAGTAGCAATAATATCGTCTGTTGTTGTTTCAATACCAATATTTGAGTTATTTACAATTCCCGTACAGGTGAGTCTTGATGCATATTCAATCTCTCTCAAAATTTGTTTTGCATCTTCAATACTTTCTGTCAGCGGACGATACATATTTATTACGTATAGCATATCATAGCCGTTTTGTATAATTTGGTTTGAAAACATTCCAAGTGCAACAGCACCGCCATCGCCGCCGACATCGATAATTGTAAAAATATCGGGTTCTCGGTTTGCAGTTTCAATTGCCCCCATTACTGTTGGCGGTAAAGAGGGAATATCAACATTGGTATTTGCAAAATCCGGGATAATGCACTTAATTCCCAGAGCTTCCAACTCATCTTTGTTATCGGCAGTCCTGAAATAAGGGTTTACGATATCAAGGTCGATTATCGTTACCTTTTTGCCGAGGGCTGCAGCTTCTTTTGCAAGATTTACAGAAAAATTGGTTTTTCCCGAGCCGTAATGACCGGATACAATTACTTTGTTTTTTAGTTTATAAATAAAATCTAACATTTTTTTACCGTGTATTCTTAGTGTTTTTTGCTTTATTTATTTATTATATCATACTTTTCTTCAAAAAAAAAGACCTTTTTGCAAATTTATTGATTTTTTTATCATATGGTGATACATTTTTACCTAGGAGAAAAATGTATGAAAAAATAGCATATTATTTTGGTTAATTTTTTGTAAAGTATTTGAAATATCAGATAAAATGTGATACAATATATATAGTATGTTAAATTTCTTCTGACTTACAGATTATTCGAGGGGTGACGGGTAAAAAAATGGAAGTTTTAAAGACATTCTTTTCGGGTATGTGGAATATAATATCCACAATATCCATTGTCGATATAATCGACATTGTTATAGTTTCATTTTTCTTTTATTATATCTATAAATTTATAAGAGAAAGACGTGCGGGAAAATTGGCTGCGGGAATTTTGATTCTTATGCTTGCGCTGCTTCTTTCTGATGTCTTTGAAATGCACGTGCTTGGATTTATTTTATCAAACGTATTCCAAGTGGGAATTATTGCCCTTATAATTGTATTTCAACCCGAGCTTCGTTCTGCGCTTGAAAAAGTTGGAGAAGAACCACTTAGAGGACTTCGTAATATAGGTGAAAACAAATCGTCAAATGCCTCGCAAACAATGGCAGTTATCGGTGAAATTACTCAGGCGGTTTGTGATATGTCTTTTGAGAAAACCGGTGCTCTTATAGTTATAGAGCGGTCAACAAGACTTGGTGATATTATCAAAAGCGGAACCGTTATAAATGCTAATGCCTCATCATTTCTTATCAGAAATATATTCTTTAATAAAGCACCTTTACACGATGGCGCAATGGTAATAAGAGATGGCAGAATATATGCTGCCGGCTGCTTTTTGCCTTTATCAACAAATGATGATATTATTAAAGATCTTGGCACCCGTCACAGAGCGGCTATAGGTATGAGCGAAAACAGTGATGCTGTAATTATTGTTGTTTCCGAAGAAACGGGCACTATATCGATTGCCCACGAGGGTCAGTTGAAACGAAATTACAGCTATAATACCTTAAAAAAAGAGCTTAAGCGTCTGCTTGTAACCGAAGAAACACAAACACAAAAAAAGGTTGGTTTCTCAAGGTTTACAAAAAAAGATGATAAGCAAGGTGAATAGTATTATATCTTGACTTAATATAACAGGAAAGGTATGGTCATTATCAAAATGAACGAAAACGAAAAAATAAACGGTGAAGAAAAAGAAACACAAGTAACTGAAAATAACGGCGATTACAGCGTAAGTGCAAGTAAGTTTCAGAATGTTGTTGCAAAAATATTGTGTGTGCTTGCGGCTGTTTCACTTTGGTTTTATGTTGTAAGCACGGATACTGCTATAGAAGAAAAAACCTTTACTGCTGTACCGGTAAGTTTACGTAATATTGAGCTTGCTGAAACACAGTTCGGTCTTTCGGTAATCGATGGATATAATTGTACTGTTGATCTGATTCTTCACGGGGCTAAATCCGATATAAGCAGATTATCTCTTGAAGACGTAAGTGCATATGTAGATGCAGGCGGAATTACTGCGGCAGGAGAATATTTTCTTGAAATTGAAACATCTCTGCCAGTTGGTGTTTCGGTTGGCGGACAGTCGGCAAACTATATCCAAATTTACGTTGATAAGCGCACAAGTATAAATGTTCCTGTTATTGTTGATCCAATATATTCAATGGAATCTACTTATTCACTTGGAGAACCAGAGCCAAGTTTTGAAAGTGTTATGGTAACAGGCCCGGCGGTAGAGCTTGAGAAAATTTCATATGCCGTTGTTTCTCTTGATCTTGGCAGAATAAACAAAACTCTTACTGCAACAGGAAAGCTTAAGCTTGTAGATGAGGCGGGGACGGAAATACCGGGTAAGTATATAAAAATGCATACTTCGGAAGTATCTGTTAAAATACCGGTTTACACATATAAAGATGTTCCTTTGGCTGTAAATTATAAGTATGGTTATTATAACAAAACGAATGTGGATATAGAAATTGATCCGAAAATTATCCGTATAAAAGGCGAACCCGAAAGACTTGATAAGATAAATGAAATCGTAATTGCAGAAATTGATGAAAAACAAATTAAAGACGACGGTATACAAACGGTTTCAATTGATCTTCCAGATAATATTGAGTTTGCAGATACGGTAAGTACAGCAAACGTTCATATTAAGCATAAAGCAACAGAAACACAGGATTTTGATGTTACAAATCTGACAGTTGTAAACACAAACGGCCTTGACTATGTCCTTGAAGAGTCGTCTATTAATGTTACCTTTAGAGGCACAAAGGCGCTTCTCAGTTTGCTTACAAACAATAATATCAAGGCTGTGATAGACCTTGACGGTTACAGTGAACACGCAGGTCTTGTTACGGTTCCGGTTAAGATTACCGTACAGAATACGCTTGTAGGCGGTGTTTACGAGATAGGCGAATATTCGATTAACGTTACAATTTATTAAAATTCAGTATAAATTACGGACGGGAAAATTGAAACAGAGAATAATTGTTAAGAATATAAAACAGCCGTTGACAGCACCTCTTGAATTTGCCTTCGAAAGTGCTCGTCGGCGGCTTAGCCTTAATACTGATGAGTTTATTAAGGCAGAGCTTCATAAGCGTTCAATAGATGCACGACGCCGAAACGGCGATGTGCCGAGCTTTGTTATGTCAGTTACTGTTGAATGTGAAATCGACGAAAGAAAGCTTGCGTATATTTCACGTCTTGGATCTGATTATGAAATCGTAAAAAAGCTTCCGATGGAAGTTACTTACGGAAACAAAAAGCTTAATGCAAGACCAATAGTCGTTGGATTTGGCCCTGCGGGAATGTTTGCGGCATTGCTTCTTGCGGAACACGGTTATGCTCCCATTGTATTTGAACGTGGAAGCGATGTAAAAGAGCGAAGCAAAGCTGTCGAAAGATTTATTTCAACGGGCTTACTTGACACAGAAACCAATATACAGTTCGGCGCAGGCGGAGCGGGTACTTTTTCTGACGGAAAGCTTGTGACAAGAATCAATGATTCAAAATGCGAATATGTTCTTCGGCGGTTTTATGAGTTCGGTGCGCCTGAGGAGATAATGTGGCTTGCAAAGCCGCATATTGGTACAGACAAGCTCCTATCTGTTGTTGAAAACATAGCTAACCGCATAATAAGTCTTGGCGGAGAAATAAGGTATAACACTCGTCTTGATGACATTGAAATAAAAGATAGACAAGTTACGTCAGTTACAGTTACTCATAATGGCGAAAGGGAACAGTTATGCGCCGATGCGGTTATACTTGCACTTGGCCATAGTGCAAGAGATACCTATGAGATGCTGTCTTCAAAGGGAATATTACTTGAAACAAAACCATTTTCCGTAGGTGTGCGGGTTGAGCATTTGCAAAGCGACATAGACTATGCACTTTACGGAGAGGCTACCGACATATGTTCTTCCGACGGAAAACGGATTTTGCCGGCAGGTGAATACACACTTTCTTATCGGGAAAGCAAGACAGCCAAAAGAGGTGTGTACAGCTTTTGTATGTGTCCCGGAGGTGAAGTTATGGCATCAGCTTCGGAGGAGGGTGGTGTTGTGACTAACGGAATGAGCCGTTATTTGCGTAACGGGATAAATGCCAACGCTGCTATTGCAGTTTCGGTGCTTCCTGAGGATTTGTCTGGCGATTGGAGGGGCGGAGTAGAGTTCCAACGAATGCTTGAACGAGCTGCCTATAAAGCCGCCGATACGGGTGAACACGATTATAGAGCACCCGTGGAAACTCTTGGAGATTTTCTTGATTCTAAGACATCTAATTTTACAAAGCCCGGCAGAGTTATACCGACATACAGAAACGGAGTTTATACACTTACTGATATGTCTAAAATTCTTCCAAGTTTTGTTACGGATATGCTGAAAGTTGGTTTTTGTAATTTCGGACGTAAAATAAAGGGGTTTGATGCAAAAGATACAATCCTGACAGGCGTTGAAACGAGAACTTCATCACCTGTGCGAATACCGAGAGGGGAAGGGCTGACGTCTGTGTCTGCCGATAATGTATATCCCTGCGGAGAGGGTGCAGGATATGCTGGCGGAATTACAAGTGCTGCGGTTGACGGAATTAATACCGTAATAAAGTTGATGAGTGAATATGCTCCAAAATTGTTGTAATTATAATAAAAAGCAAGTTGCCCTTCGTATTTTTAAGGGGCAACTTTTCTTATATCCAAAACAACAAAAACAAGAGAATAACAGAGAATAAATGCGATTTTTTACGTTTAGTTTGAAAAAAATAAGAAAAAAACTGATTTTTGATAA
>JAZNAB010000188.1:0-2254 GCA_045586285.1 Candidatus Flemingiibacterium sp.
AGAAAAAAATATTAATTAATATTGCAAAAAATGTAATTTAGTGTTATAATATATTCAGTAAGCTTTTCTTAATTTCCATCCGGGTTAATCTTATGCTCATTTTTGTGTTTGAAAAATGATGAACTATGAAAAGATCTTTTAAATTTTTAAATTATTATAGAAAAATTATAGGAGAATTAAAATGGAGCCGATAATTTTTAACAGTTATGCTGATGAGATTATTTATACAAATCATTCGAAAAGAATTTGCAGATATGAGTCGGAGTTTGTATATCATTCACACGAGCTTTTTGAGATTATTTACTTTAAAGAAGGTGATATGACTTATGCTGTTGACGGTCAGGAGTATAAGCTAAATAAAAACGATATTGTGTTTACTCGACCGTTTGATATTCATTGTATAAAGTCCGATAGCGAGAATTTATATGAAAGATACAATATTCTTTTTGATAAATCGCTTATGCCTTTTGACCTTTTTGAAAAAATTCACCCCGATGTAGATGTAATCAGTATGGAAGGCAACAGAAACGTACAGAATCTTTTTGATAAAATTGACTATTACTGCAGCGTTTTGCCGGTCGATGAATTAAGACCGATGCTATCTAACTTGATTTCGGAAATTTGTATAAATATAATAATGGAAGCTAAGCTGCCATCGGATCGTATATACACCAACGCTATTGTCAGCCAAGCAATCAATTACATAGATGAGCATCTTACAACTCTTTCGGGAATAGATGAAATATGTAACGAGCTTTATATAACCAAAAGTCACCTACATCATTTGTTTATAAAGCATTTAAAAATCAGTCCAAAAAAATATGTAATAACAAAACGTCTTGCACTGGCACAAAGAGAGCTTTGTACGGGTGTAAAGCCGACTGAGGTTTATACAAAATGCGGCTTCTCTGATTATTCGGCATTTTATAGAGCATATAAGAGCCGCTTTGGCTGTACTCCATCGGAAAAAATAGAGGCAGGCAAAACTGTTATCACAAACGACAAGACACCTATTCAGTACGCATTCAAGCATTAAAAAAGTTGGCCGGTGCACTAGCATCGGCCGTTAAAAATATGCTTGTTTTGTAATATCATTTGTTTTGTAAATGCTTTAACTGCTCTTTTGCAATTTTTGAAAGCATACCGCCGCAGTTATCAAGAAAGTCACGGTATCCGCAATAATTGTCATTGCTGCTGAGGCAAACCTCGCTTCGCATACGTTTGCAGTATCCGCCGCAGAAACTACGGAAGGGACATTCCTCGCATAATTTTGGCCGGAAGTCGATTCGGTTAATAAAGCTACCTAGCTTTTCGCTTCTTAACATTGAAGTTATGCTGTCGCTTGTGATATTACCGAGCTTGTATTCATCAAGGCAGTAAAAGTCACAGGGATAAACGCTTCCATCTGCCTCTATAACAAGCTGAGGAAGACAAGTACCGTTAATACCGCAAGAGGTTGGGATTCCAAACGCCATCAGATTAACTATGTCATCAAAAAACTTTATACTGCGGTATTTCCCCTTTGAAATAGATTCAAACCAATACTTGAAAAGTGATTTGTAAAAAGAAGCAAAACGTTTTGGAGTCAGTGAGTGTAAAGATTTTTCATCATAACCGTAATTATTTATACAAGGGGTAAATTGCACATAGTCAAGGTCAAGTTTACATATTGTATCCCATATTTGTTTTGGGTATCTTGCTATTGAATTTGTTAGTGTGCAGAGCACATTGTATTCTATATTATTTTTTTCAAGCAAATGTATAGTTTTTGCTACTCGTTTATATGTTCCGTTGCCAACAGAGTCAACTCGGATATTATCGTGACAATTTTGTAATATATCGAAGGACAACCCAACAAGAAAATTATTTTCTTTTAAAAAGATGCACCAATCATCATCTATTAAAACGCCGTTTGTCTGAATAGAATATGACACTTGAATG
Source organism: Candidatus Flemingiibacterium sp. (assembly GCA_045586285.1). Lineage (GTDB taxonomy): Bacteria > Bacillota > Clostridia > Oscillospirales > CAG-272 > Flemingiibacterium. Next base: position 1,942 of record JAZNAB010000188.1, read on the forward strand.
TCTTCCCATTCTTTGACATAGCTGACAAATCTTTTATAATAATCAATACAAACAAGAGTTGGTTCTCCGCCTTGAAATACAAATTGTATTTTATCTCCCTGTGACAGTTCGGATTTAATGCAGGAGAGCATATTTATTGTTGTTTCATTATCCATAACGAATGCAGATGCACCTGTTCTTTTACTTGCAATATCATTATAAAAGCAGTATTTGCATCTCATATTGCATAAAGATGAGGCAGGCTTAATTAAAAAAGTCAAATTTTTCATAAATTATTGTTCCCCAATATAAAAAATAGCCCTGTTACAGTGTT
>JAZNAB010000189.1:0-4918 GCA_045586285.1 Candidatus Flemingiibacterium sp.
TTTCTTCAAGAATGTTTGTAATCTTTTCGGTAGCCATTTCTAATAACCTCCAATTAATATAATTTTTTTGTTGGCTTGATTAAGCCTCTGCTGGAGCATCTGCTCCACCGTTTTCCTTGTCAATCTTAGCCTGAAGCACATATGCAAGACCATAGAGTGACTTCTGGAGAGAACCGAGCATTTTGCCGACGAGTATGGGCTTCGGCGGGATCGCCGCAAGCTCTTCAACGCCCTTGGCGTCAAGCACCTTTCCATCAACGAAACCTCCCTTGAGTTCAAAGGACTCAATCTTTTCGGAGAATTCCTTGAGGATCTTGGCGGGAGCAATAGGATCGTCTGTTGCAATTGCAATAGCGGTCATTCCCTCAAGAACTTTGGTAAGCTCACCATAACCTGCGTTTTCACAAGCTCTTCCTGTAAGAGAGTTTTTAACAACAGTGTATTCAACGCCAGCTTTACGAAGTGAAGCACGCATTGTTGTGTCGTCAGCAACTGTGATACCTGAATAGTTTACAATAACACCGGCTTGAGCTGCCTTAATCTTTTCGGTAAGGTCAGCAACCATTTGTTTCTTTTGGGTTAATATTTTCTCACTTGCCATAATTTTCACCTCCCGAGTAAAAATAAAAAATCCTTCGTTCAGACCTAAGAGCTGACGAGGACTTTACAAATGCAGTATTAAGCTGTAGTAAAGTAATCCTCGGTAGGAAGGGTAACCTTTTACGCACAATTTTCATCGTGTAACCTACTGTCTGCGGACCAAACACAATGTATTATAACACAATCTAAAACAAAAGTCAATAGTTTTTTTAAAAAATATTTTATATTCTAGAAAAAATTGCACTAATATTTATACTTTTGGTATATAAATGTTGAAAATCATATTGAATGTTATAAAAATATGTTGTATAATTATTTTAATATTATTGAATATATTTTTAACTATGAAAGGGTTTTAATATGGATAAAGTTAGATTTGGTATTATTGGATTTGGTAATATGGGCTCAAATCATTCAAAAACTTTAACTGCTGGAAAGGTTGAAGGTGCTGAACTTACTGCACTGTGCGACGTTAAAGAGTCGAGAAGAGCTCTTGCAAAGGAAACTTATCCCAATATTCCTGTTTTTGAAAATCATCACGATCTTTTAGCTTCAGGTTTAGTTGATGCGGTAATTATTGCAACTCCTCACTATTTCCACCCTCCGATTGCTATTGATGCTTTTAATGCCGGTATAAACGTACTTTCAGAAAAACCTGCCGGTGTTTACACAAAGCAAGTACTTGAAATGATGGAAGTTGGTAAAAAATCCGGAGTTTCATACTGCCTTATGTTTAATCAACGTACAAACCCTATGTATCAGAAAATGCGTGAGATTGTGAAAACAGGCGAAATTGGTGATTTAAAGCGCTGCGTTTGGATTATTACCGACTGGTTCAGAGCACAGGCTTACTATGATTCGGGCGATTGGCGTGCAACTTGGGACGGAGAAGGCGGCGGCGTTCTTATTAATCAGTGCCCTCACCAGCTTGACCTTTGGCAGTGGATTTTCGGTATGACTAAGAGAATTCAGGCTTTCTGCCACGAAGGACATCATCACAATATAGAGGTTGAAGATGACGTAACGGCATATGCTGAATACGAAAACGGAGCTTCGGGCGTGTTTATTACAACAACAGGTGATTACCCGGGAACAAATCGCTTTGAGATTACCGGTACTAAGGGTAAGCTCATTGCCGAGGGTAAAACTCTTACTTTCGTTAAAAACGAGATGGATTCAGCAGAAACAATTAAGACTAGTAAAACCGGCTTTGTTCGTATGAATACAGAAACAATTACATATGAGTTTGAAGATCAGGGTCCTCAGCACGCAGGCATTATGCAGGACTTTACAAATCATCTTTTAAAGGGAACACCTCTTCTTGCTTCAGGATATGAAGGAATCAACGGACTTTCAATTTCCAATGCTATGATGCTTTCAAGCTGGACCGGAAAGTTTGCAGAGTGTGTATCTGACGGTGAAGAATTTTTCGCTGAGCTTTCCAAGAGAATTGAATGTTGCAAGAACCGAGCTAAGAAAGTTGTCAGTGGAGAAGAAACTATTGTAGACCTTTCTGATACTTATAACTCTAAATAATTGGTTTATCGTGCAAGATAAATTTGCGCTAAGATATGTTTTATTTGTTTTTTCTTAAAGAAAAGGAATGAAGATTACTATGAATACAAAAATTTCAGGAATGTCGATTGCTCATCTTGCCCTTAAAGCATCGGATTTTGAAAAATCTCTTAAATTTTATACTGATATCGGTATGGAACCGTATATCTCTTGGGGGGAGGGTGACAAAAGAATACAAATGCTAAAATTCGGCGGCGGAGCCGGCATTCTTGAGCTTTTTGCAGGTGGAATAAAGTCTTCTTGCAATGATGATGGCAATGCAGGTAAATATATACATTTTGCATATGCTGTTGATGATGTGGAAGCTGCATATAATGTAGCAATTGCGGCAGGTGCAAAGCCTAAGGTAGCACCTAAAATTGTTCCTCTTGAATCATCTCCGATAAAAGTTTCGATAAATATTGCATTTGTTTACGGCCCTGATGGAGAAGAACTTGAGTTCTTTAAGGAACTTTCTTAATTTTGAGGTGAAAACAATGATTGCTACTACAGTTATCGTTCGTGTAAAACCGGATTTTGTTGAAGACTTTATAAAGATTACTTTATATAATCACAAGAATTCAAGGTTGGAATCAGGCAATGTTAGATTTGATGTTTTACAGTCTAACGATGATCCTACGTATTTTACTTTATATGAGGTTTATAAAACCGAGGAAGATGCCAGAGCTCATAAGCTTACAGAGCATTATAATAAATGGCGTGAAACGGTTGAACCTTATATGCAGACAAAAAGGCAGGGAATCGCCCACTCTCCCCTTGCATTTGATTAAAAATAAAAAGAGCTGTTGCATTTGTCAACAGCTCTTTTATCTTATGTGACATTATATATCAAATCTTTTGGCATATGAACATCTTTTGCAAAGTTCTTCACACGGTATCCTTTTTGAAAATCCTTCATAAATGCTAATGGCTCTTTTTGAATTTAGTATCTCTTCAAGAGGGGTCTTAAATATATTTCCGAGTGGGATATCACCTTCAGCGTCCAGACAGCAAGGTACAACAGTTCCGTTTGATAATATTGCAATTTGATCACGAAGTCCGTAGCAGAAAAGCGATGTATTAATTACGGGACTGTTCAGGTCTTGCCATTCAAAGCGGTTTGCAAAACCAAGGTATATATTTTCAGATAAAGTGTAGCTTTTTGATCTACCTTCAATCCACGGCTCCGGGAATGCATTTTTTATTTCTGAAATTATTATGTCGTTAGATACATCAGTTCCTAAATTCCAAAGTCTAAGCGATATGATGATGCCTTTTTTTGCGGCTTCTTTTGAAAAATCAATTATGGTTTTGATGTATTCTTTTTTGGCATAATTATCATCTTCTTCAAAACTGTGCAAGGATATCTGTATTTTATAAACCCCTGATTGTATAAGCTTATTTTCAAGTAAACTTCCGTTTGTTGTAATCGTTATTTTGTAGCCTCTTTTTGCAGCTTCTTTGATGTAGTTGTAAACTTCAGGGTGACAAAGCGGTTCTCCGAGAACGTGAAAATACAGATATTCAGTAACACCGTTGAGCTCGTCTAATACTCGTTCAAATTCTGCTTTATTCATAAACTTTGGCTGACGCTTAGTTCCGTGGCAGAATGAACAGTTTTTGTTACATATATTGGTTATTTCAACATAAGCTTTTTTATATTTTCTCATTTATAAATATTCCTGACTATGTGATGATTCGTCTTTAATATCAAGCTTTGCTTTTATACTCTTTATGTATTCTGATGGAGAGAGTCCAATATACTTTTTGAAAATCCTTGAAAAATAATGGGCAGAGTCAAACCCAAGTTTTTCAGCAATTTCGATCATTGTAAAATGTCTTTCTCTTAAAAGCGATTTTGCCTCTTTAATTCTTAATGAATTAATAAAACCAAGCACTGTAACACCGTATTCATTCTTGAAATTGCGGCAAAGGGTTGTTTTGTTTGTTCCGAAGAGAAAGCATAAATTATCAAGGTGAATTTTTGCGGTATAGTTTTCACATATGTACTGATATACCGCTTTAATATTGACGTTAGTTGAAACTTCACTATTTTTATTATCGTTGCCCAATAAGTTGAAATCTCTGATAATATAAATCAAAAAGCTTTCAAGAAGAATTTTTATCATCTGATCAGAGCCGAAAGGGAATACCTCACGTTTTTTCATACAATAAGTGTTAGGAACATCATATGGCGGTTCGTATGTATTCATACTTTCACTCATTAAATTTGCAAGTAAACGCCTATGCTCAGGTAAAAGAGTAACAGGCTGTTTTGAAAATTTTACAAGCTGCTCAGAAGAACAATCAAAACCAATAATTATTACATTTGGTGCAGTATTATCGGAGCTTTGAAGTGAATGAACCTCATTTGGTCTATGAATTATCATTTGATTTACACTGAGATTGCCGGAGTAATTTTCGGCGTGAACGCTAATTATACCCTTGTCAACATATAAAAGCTCGCAAAAGTTATGGTAGTCGTTTTTTGTATGGTATAAATTGGTAAATTCAAAATAATGAACATTTGCTATTTTGTTGACTTTTAATTGTATATTAAAGCTTTGGAGCTTGAAATTCATACTTTACCTCCAAAAAACTATAAAATTATATATTCAATCCAAGCTTAGTATAACATTTTCAATAAAAATTGTCAATGTTTTTTTAAAAAACATAAATAAATTTACGATTGTGCAAATCAAAGTAACGATTGTGTAAATACAAATGAAAAAAAGTATGATATAATATGATATAATATATACAA
>JAZNAB010000190.1:0-2043 GCA_045586285.1 Candidatus Flemingiibacterium sp.
AAGAGAATTGAATTTTTCTCTCTTATAATCCAATTCTAAAGTTTTTGAAGGTAAAATATTAAAGGTTGGACATAAAACGTTTTGCAAAAGAGATTCTACTTCGCCTCTTGTTAAAGCCGTTTCAACTAAAGAAGTTTCACCGTACACTTTCACGGGAACTTGAATAGAAAAAATCCTTTCAATGGAATCTAATGGATTATCTAAATCGTCGCCCGTTAAAACGGCTTCTCTTATAGCGTTAGACGGAAGAGCCAATCTTGAGAGTTTATTATTGTCTATTCCCGGAAACCAAACGCCACTTAAAATTTTACAATGGCGCTTAATTTCTTGGGTTTGATAAAACTCTTCCATATATTTAGATAACTTCCATCTATTAGAGTTCGCTTGGGCAAACGGATCACGCATTTCCTTTCCTGAGCCGTAGTGCCAAATACCGCGTTCGCAATACACATCTCCCGCCTTTGCTTCTAGACAAAGCAAGCCCTTGTCTTTATTAAAAATTACGAAGTCAATTTCATTTTCTTTCCAAGTATTGTCTTCAAGTTTTATAATGCGGAAAGAGTGAAAAACATAATAATCATCGGGCAATTTTTGCAAGCTTGAAAACATTTCTCCTTCTCGGCTTTCAGGGGAAAAATCTTGTGGAATGCTAGGTATCATTATCGCCATAAAATATCTCCTTTAACTCAATGCTTTTAATAGCAAAGTAAAATTCAACGACTCGTCTAAAACAAAACAAAGATAATTACTATTTTTAGCTAATATATAACTGTCTTCATTATCTTTTGTGAAAAGCATTATTTTTTTATCTTTCCACAACAAATCAGCATACCCTTTTTCATTCTCTACTTTGAATTCTATATCGTTGAAATCAGGCTTACGCAGAGATTGACTTATAAATAATTCAAGCAGTCTTTGTGCAACTTCAGAGTCATCCTCAAGCAGAGAGAAAATATAATCGTAATCTTCGGTTTTTATATTAAAACCGTTATCAAGAAGTTTTAATTCTTTGACTTCTTGGTCTTGACGAATAACTAGCTCAGTAGCATCACCTAGATAGGATGATAAAAATTCTTCTGCCAAATGTCTATCAAGCTTTTCGTGAACTCTTTGATTTGAATAACTTCTTAAACAGTTATAACAAGAAGTATCGCAAATACAATGTTTCATTGCGTTGTGTGCACTATTAAACACTTGGCTCAAAACAGTAGAATTTAACAATCTACGTACGTGACCTGCACCGCCCGCAACTGTATCATATAAGACAAGCGAATATCTAATATCACCAACGTCTCTATCAAAAGTGGCTTTTAAGCTTCCGCCAATATCGTTTCTATCTATACCTAACACATCGGACATAGCATTCAGTAATGCATATAAAACAGACAACATTGTTTTTTCTTCGCCGTTGTATTCTTGAAAGTCCATTAAAACAACGTCCGTTTTATAGGTGTGATTTAATACAAACGGGTAAAAATAGGTATTGTTACAGTAATGGTCGTGCGCATTTTTGTGCTTGCGTTTTACAATAATGTATGGAGAACGTTTCGTGATAGCATTTATAGCATCTTTATCTTTTTTCCCCGATTCATCTCTAATTATATCGTGGAAACCATACGTATACCCACATTTTTTACAAACGTAAAACTTGGTGTGGGAAGTAACCATAATCGAGTCGTTTTCACTAGACTTTAAAATTATATCTCTATCGTTTATGGAGAATAGATATTCATCAATCTTTTTACCGTTGCCAATATAAGAATCTTGACTATGGTAAATTTTATCCGGACGAGACATAGGAACTTCTTCAGCTCTATGTTCAGCAATAAATCCCGCTCTTGGTTCGATTGCATCATCCCATTTTCCTTTGGTGATAGGTTTATGGCAAGCAACACATTTTACAAGTTCATCCAACTCTTTTGGGTCATTGAAACTATAATTCCAAGTTTTACAGTTATCACATTGACAAACATAAGAAGTGTGATAGTCCATTCTATTGTTAAAGAAAGACTTCTTAATGTATCTACTCGTATACATTTTATT
>JAZNAB010000191.1:0-5151 GCA_045586285.1 Candidatus Flemingiibacterium sp.
AGAGCAATGTTAAGACGCTTTACAGCGATTGGGTACTCTGCACGAACATAAACGTAACCTTCATCTGCACCGATTGCATAGCCTGCGATTGCCATTGCTTCGATTACTGCGTGAGGGTCGCCTTCAAGAACTGAACGGTCCATAAATGCTCCGGGGTCACCCTCGTCGGCATTACATACAACGTATTTCTTATCGGAAACGGAAGCTTTAGCAAATTGCCACTTTCTGCCTGTGGGGAATCCGCCGCCTCCACGTCCACGAAGACCGGAATCAAGAATTATTTTGATAACGTCATCCGGAGTCATTTCACGGAGTACTTTTTCGAGTGCAAAGTAACCGTCCATAGCGATATACTCATCGATAAGCTCAGGGTTGATAACACCGCAGTTACGAAGAGCTACACGCTTTTGCTTTTTATAGAACTTTGTATCATTAAGGGAAGAAGCTTCGTTTTTAGCTTCACCTTCTGCATTTTCAACATCATTGTAAACAAGACGGTCAACGATACGCCCTTTGAGAAGATGTTCATCGACAATCTCAGTAACGTCGTCAACAGTAACTCTGCTGTAAAAAGTTCCTTCGGGATAAATAATCATAATCGGACCGAGGGCGCAAAGTCCAAAGCAACCGGTCATTACTATTTTTACTTCCTCTTCAAGTCCCTTTGCTTTAAGCTCATCTGCAAGCTTATCACGTAAGGTAACGCTTCCGGAAGATGTACAACCGGTACCTCCACAAATAAGTACATGAGAACGAATCATAGATGTTTTTTCCTCCTAAATTATAACTTGGCTGCGCCTATTGTGTATTCTAATACAGGCTTTCCGCCTTTAATGTGCTTTTCGATAACTTCTTTGGCACGTTCTGCGGTCATCTTAACGTATGTAACCTTTTCGTTGTCTTTTGAGTAAACCTCAACAACAGGTTCATACTGGCAAATGCCGATACAGTTCGTTTGGGTAACGATAACGTTATCTCCAAGACCTGCTTCTGAGATGCCCTCAACAAATGCATTAAGTACGGGACGTGCGCCTGCAGCGATTCCGCAGGTGGCCATACCTACAACAATACGGGTATCTCCGCTTGATGTGCGAATATTAACCTTATCCTGCATTTTTGCTTTTATCGCCTTGAGTTCTTCAAGTGACTTCATAATAGTATTCCTTTCTCTATATGAATTTTAAATTTAAACATTTTTAATTTCCTCATATTGCTCCTTTAGATAACCGTCAATCCATAACAGTACCTCAGGCTCGGAAAGAGGAACATCTCCGAGTATCTCCCGAAGTTCTTTACAATTAAGATATACCTTGCCGTCAGGCGATGTATGACTAAAAGTAAAGTTAATTTCGGGTGAGCCTTGAATAAGTGTTTTTACAGTTGAAATTATATCGCCGAGCGGTATAAAATCAATATGGCTTTTTACAAATCTTGCGGTAATTTTTGTTCCGTGATTATCGCTTTCGGCTTCGGGAGTTGATATAATTTTAACCTCACCGCCGGTCATATTCGCAAGCATTGTTAAAAATGGAACCCCCAGCCCGACCTTTCTGGTTTTTCTTGTTGTAAAAAATGGGTCGCTGAGGCGTTTTACTTGTTCATCAGACATTCCGCAACCATTATCTGTTACCGAGAAAATAAAATCTTCCTGGTTTTCAACGAGTTCTATTAAGATTTCAGTTGCGCCTGCTCTGACCGAATTCATCGTTATATCAAGAATATAGAGCGATAGCTCGTCCATAGCCTTACCTCCGTGTATGAGTATCTAATCCTAAAAGATAATCAATTAGCCGTTGCCTTACAAAATCAGATGAATAAGGCTCATCTGGAAGGGAAATTTCAAATCCAACCTCAGAAATGTCGGTTAAATAGTGCGCATCAGATGATGCAACGTGTACTAAACCCCTTTCCACAATAATTGGATATTTTGTGAGGCTATCTTCAAGCGAATTAATATCGTTTAGCTCAAAGGCGGTAAAATTCGGCTCAGGAGGAAAATCTCCAAGAGCGGTAATAATTCCGCCGGAAGTTCTGTCAATGTGAGCAGGGAAGCATACTCCGTCGTGTTTTATAACTTGATGGAATGCTTCATCAATCGAAAATCCAGATGAGCTTATTAGAAGATAATCATCTTCGCCGCAAACTTCATCATTTTCGTTAATTATAAGCTGATTTCCGAAAATTCCCGGCTTGTTTTTTATCTTTGGCCGGTTTTTTTCTACAAGTGAATCAAATTCCATTGCTGCCGCAAGACTTCTGAACAGACAGACAAGATGAATATCTTCACTGGTGGTAAGCTCCATACCTGCAATTGCAATCAATCCATATTCTTTTGCCCATTTGAAAAAAGACGGGCAATTCTTTGCTGAGTTATGGTCAGTTAATGCTACAATTTGCAATCCGTTAAGTACCGACATTCCGGCTATGTTGCCGGGGGTCATATCATTATCCCCGCACGGAGATAAGCAAGAGTGAATATGCAAGTCGCATTTATAACGGCCCATATTATTCACGCCCTTCAAACTTCCCAAGTACAAGGCAGATTGAGTAGACATTAAGACTTGAAGAAAGTACAGTAATATTGTTAGCTCGGGCTGCTTCTAAAGCGTCTTCTTGTAAAATGACATCTTCTGCAAGAATGACTGCCGCAGCTTCGGTTAAACTAGCAACTGCAATAGCATTTTTGTTAGCCATAATAGTAATCCATAGATTATTATACTCTATCTTACTCATTGCACGGCTTAAAAAATCACCTGCATAAACTCCTTCAAAATCCTTGTCGGTTTCTCCGCAAATAACTTTTGCTTTTAACTCATCAAGTATTTGATTAATTTTCATTGCTTTTATCTCCTTTATCGGTGTTCTTAAGGTTAAAGTTTGGCTTAAGCTTTTTTAAAAGCTCGCTGTTATTACCTTCACCGATAAATTCGTGAAATAGTTTCCGCATAATAACGGTACATTCATCAGCATCGATTTCTCGTTTTACAATATCCTCAGCAAATGCCATACAAGTTGGTGCGCCGCACGAGCCGCAGTCTATTCCGGGAAGACATTTGTTGATTTCTTCAATGTCACTCATCATCCGCATAGCCTCTTGTCTGTTTTCTGAAAGACGGCTGTGAGGGTTATATTCCACACCTTTTTCCTTGAAATATTTATCTGGAATCCAATCACTTGCAGGTTTGTTCGGAGAAACAGGCAAGTATCTCTTTAACGATTTCAGACGTGCTTGTGCTATATATGGATTTGCAACCGTCATCGCTCCTCCGACACAGCCTCCGCTACATGCATTGAGCTCAATAAAATCGAGAGTTGGAATATCAGAGTTATCAATCTGCTCAAGGACTCTGATGCAGTTTTCAATGCCGTCAGCTGCAAGATACCGTTCATTTAGGATTGCTCCCGATTCTCCGCCGGTAGATGCCCAACCAATACCAATCATTCCGGATTCAGTTGCTTCAAGAGGTTCATTTTCACGTTTCTTCATTACTTCCAAAAGTGCAAAATAAATATCTCTCATAGAAATTGTTGCGGAAATGTAGTTGCGCTCACCTGCAAACGAGTTCTTTACATAACTTACTTTAGCAGGGCAGGGAGAAATAAATATAATTCCGATATCATCAGGGGATAATTCCGGATGTAAGCTCATTGCTTTTTCTCTTGCGAGAAGTGCTGCAATGTCAATTGGCGGCAATATCGGCATTATATTATCGCATAGATACGGATAATTCATACTGATAATGCGTACTATTGTAGGACAGGCAGAACTGATTATAGGTTTTTTTACACCTTCTCGGTTAATGTATTTTCTTGTATATGCGCTTACGAGCTCTGCCGCACAGGCAACCTCAAATACATCATCGAATCCGAGGTCAAGTAAACCTCTGATTATGTAACCGATATTGTCAAGATTGTCAAACTGTCCATAAAGAGATGGTGCAGGAAGTGCAATCTTATACTTGTAATTGCCGAGTACAGACAGACTGTCAGGAGTTGCTTTTTTTGCTTTATAAGGGCAAACCCTTATACACTCACCGCAGTCTATGCAGCGTCCTGAATTGATTACTGCGTGTCCGTTCCTTATGCGAATTGCTTCGGTGGGACAGCGTTTCAAACAGGTGGTACATCCTTTGCATTTTTCGATATCGAGTGAAACCGAATGCTTGTAATCTGTTGACATAAGCACCTCGACATTTTCTTCTATGTTAGGTTATAGATTAACCACCATAGTTATCGTAGTTCCTTCACCGACGACTGATTCAACTGTCATTTTGTCGGTGTATTTCTTCATATTTGGAAGACCCATACCCGCTCCGAAACCTAAATTTCGGATGTTTTCCCTTGCGGTTGAGTAACCTTCTTGCATTGCAAGTGAAACATCGGGAATTCCGGGACCTCTATCAGTAAGAGTTATTACAATTTTATCATCATACACATCAACATCTGCAATGCCTCCGTTTGCGTGTATGACCATATTAATCTCACCTTCATACATAGCTATTGATACTTTTCGTATGATCTCGGGAGAATATCCAAGTTGACGCAGTTTTTTCTTAACTGTGACAGAAGCTTCGCCTGCCGACGAAAAATCCGAACCATCTACTTCGAAATGAAATCTGATTGCTTCGGACATTTTAAATTTCAACCTTTCCGGACAAGCCCTTTGAATATAGAATACCGCTTGCCTCAAAAGCTCTCAAATCAGAACTTAATACGACAATTCCGCTTTCTTTTGCAAGTTCTGTCATTTCATCTGTTGGGGTTTTGCTTCTAACAAATACAACACAAAGCATATCCATCATACTCGCAGTACGAATGACTTGCGGGTTAATAAGCCCTGTTATAAGAACGCCCTGGTCTTTAACATAAGCAAGTACATCGCTCATCATATCGCTGCAGCAAGCAGATGCAACCTCTGAATCAAGGTGTTCTTCTCCACAGTAAATACTGGCGTTTAACAGCTCTTTTATTTCTCTGATTTTCATACATTTTCCCTTTCAAGATATCTGCAACTACAGATTTCGTATCCAATAGACTAAATATGAAGAGTAGGGGAGTTTATTGATACTTTGCTATAATTCCGGGAATATCGTCTACAACGAGTCTTCCGTATACTTCGTCATTTACTGTAAGTACAGGAGCAAGTCCGCA
>JAZNAB010000192.1:0-24213 GCA_045586285.1 Candidatus Flemingiibacterium sp.
CGAGGAGCAGTTTGGTAAAGCTGTTGAGCTTCTTTGCAGTGCAACCAGAATCGGAGCCTCTGGGTGCGGTCATTCGGGTATTGCCTGCCAGCACTTTGCTCATCTTATGTGTTGTATCGAAAGACCGGCAAAATTTATCTCTCCAGCTGAAGCAGTTCATGGCGGCACCGGATATCTTCAGAAGGGTGACGTTATGGTATTTGCATCACGTGGAGGCAGTACGAAGGAGCTTTTCCCCATTGCCGATATATGCAAGGAAAAAGGTGTAAACATTATCACAATAACAGAAAATATGGAGTCCCCCCTTGCAAAGCTTGCTGATGTAGTACTAAAACAGCACGTTAACCGTGAAACCGACAAGCATAATATGCAGGGCACCACCAGTACTACTGCTCTTTGTATGCTTTTCCACGCTCTTCAGACTGCAATCATCGAAGAAACAGACTATCAGGCAGAACAATTTGCACTTATTCATCCCGGTGGAGCAGTTGGTGAGAGATTAAATCAAAAATCTCTTTAATCAATAAATTGTTAACAAGATGAATTCACATATTGATGACGCAAATATTGAAGATATTAAATGAATAAACCCATTTGATATGCACCCCAAAAGTGGCTAACTTTTAGGGTGCATATCACTTACACAGGCTATATGTGATTTTTTATTGCCGCTTATTCTTGTTGACAACACGCTCGGAAACTAATTTAGCTGATATGTAGACGCCATCATTTACCTCTTATATCAGTTATACTGTAAGACTAAACTCATATTTTACGGTAGACTTATGTTCTTTAAGGATGCGGCTTGCCCGCTCAAATCTTGCACTTCGTACGGGTTTAACGTTCTTAACCATCTGACCACCGATAGAACCAGCCTGACGAGAGGTAAGTTCACCGTTGTAGCCCTGCTTAAGATTTACTCCAACTTCGCTTGCGGCTTCCATCTTGAACTGTTCAAGAGCAGCCTTTGCTTCGGGAACAACAATCTTATTACTAGACATTGTGAATACTCCTTAAGTTTTAATATCTATATTATCGAAAAAATCCTCAGCGTTTGCCGGACGGATAATTTCGGTTAATTGAGCCTTGACGTTTCCGCCCGGCTCTGATATTATTATCGCCGGGAACACACAATTTATAAGTAGTAAATAACGCCGACACTTCCAATTAGTAGCTATAAAATTTGTATATTTAATATCAAACAAAAGATACTTACAATAATTGCCAAAATGAAGTACAGCCGCAAATTAAAATTTTAGTTTTTATATATCTTAACCGAATTTGCCGGAGTAAATTCGCTGACATTTACATAGAAAATGTAATTATTAATAATTTGAAAACTTTTTATATAAATCTTCCAATTATTTAAGGCTTGTGTTATAATATATGTAATATTTCAATAATTATCACGGTTGACTGAAAGGGAAGGGTTGCTTTATGCGGTATAAGGTATTCAAAAGTACATATTTGGGCAATATATGCCGGGATTGCATTAAGAAAAAAACCGGAATAAAGTTTGACTGGTGGGAAACCGAACACGAACCCTTTGAAAAAGCTTGTTCAAAATGCGGAATTGTTCGTAGTAATATAGTTGGAGTAAAAACCTATTCAAGATGGAAAATATGGTTTTGTAAAGTTAAAAAGTAAGGTGTAAAAATAATTTACTGATATAAAATAGAAACCTAAAATAAGGAGAAATTATTATGAAAAAGACAATTAAGGACATTATGGATCTCATAAAAGAGAAAGACATTAAAATGGTGGATTTCAAAATGGTGGATATTAACGGTCAATTCCGCCACGTGACAATTCCAGCAAAGAATTTTAATGAAAGCGTTATGAAAAACGGTATAGGATTTGACGCCTCTAACTATGGTTATGCAGTTGTTGAAAAAAGCGATATGGTTTTCATTCCCGATCCGGACACAGCATTGATCGATCCGTTTTGTCAGATTCCAACCATTTCGATGACCGGAAATGCGATGATAATAGATAATCCTGAAAACCGTCCGCTACCTCAATATCCGAGAAATATTGTACTTGCGGCAGAAAAATATATGCAGGATTCAGGCATTGCGGATACAATGTTTATTCTTCCTGAATTTGAATTTTATTTGTTTGACCAGGTGGGTTGGAATGTTTCCGCTAATTCAATAAGTGTTAATGTTGACGCTGTTCAGGCACATTGGAACAGCGATATTGAGGGCAGCGGAAATGTTGTTGCAAAACAGAAGAATTATCACATAGCTAAGCCTTTTGATGTTTCCTATGAGGCAAGAAGCGAAATGTGTATGCTTATGGAAGAAGCAGGTATTCCGCTTAACTATCATCACCCTGAAGTTGGAGCAGGCGGACAATTTGAAATAGAGCCTCATCTTGGAAAAATGTCAGAAATGGCAGATGCTACAATGATGATAAAATATATAATTCATAATACTGCAAGAAAATATGGCCTTTCCGCAACCTTTATGCCAAAACCTGTGGCAGGCGAAGCCGGAAGCGGAATGCACGTACACATGCTTCTGATGAAGGACGGAAAACCCGTTTTCTCTGATGATAACGGATACTCAAATCTCAGCAAAGAGGCTCATTGGTTTATGGGCGGTCTTCTTAAGCATATTGCATCATTGTGTGCTTTGACAAATCCAAGTACCAACTCCTTCAAACGTCTTGTACCCGGCTTTGAGGCGCCGGTTACGGTTGGTTATGCAACCTCAAACAGAAGTGCGGTTATCCGTATTCCTGCATACGCAAAATCACCTGAGTTAAGACGTTTTGAACTCAGAAACCCTGATGCAACCTGTAATCCTTACTTCTGCTATGCTGCTATATTAATGGCAGGTATTGACGGAATTAAAAACAAAATTGATCCCCACGAAAACGGTTGGGGCCCGTATGATATGAACCTTTATAAGCTTAGTGACGAAGAAAAGGCAAAATTAAAGCATCTTCCCACATCTCTTGACGAGGCTATAGATGCTCTTGAAAAGGATCACGACTACCTTACAGTAGGCGGAGTTTTCCCCGAATCTATGCTTGAAAAGTTTATTGAAACAAAGAGAGCGGAATGTCGTGAATTGGCGGCAATTCCTCATCCGGCTGAGTTTGATAAATACTATAATTTATAATCTTTAAAAGCGGATTTACACGTAGATATATGTCTTTATAAAATGACGTTGAAAAAAGACAATCTTTTTATAAAAAGATTGTCTTTTTTTTGTTTTAGTGATATAATAATACCAAGAGGCAGTCTATGGAGGTAAGAATATGACAAGGTTTATTTTTGTTAGACACGGTGAAAGCGTTGGAAATATGCTGTCGGTATTTTACGGCCATACTGACGGAGAACTTACCGAAAAGGGCAGAGCTCAAGCAAAAAAGGCTGCCGATTACCTTAAAGGTGTGCATATTGACATAGCTTATTCAAGTGACCTTAAAAGAGCTTATGAAACAGGAGAAATAATTGCATTATCTCACGGTTTAGTACCTATAAAAGTGCGTGAGCTTCGTGAAATTTTCGCTGGGGAATGGGAAACCAAGACTTATGCCGAAATTGCCGAAAAATATCCCCAAAGCCACTGGTGCTGGTGCAATGAAGCGCAAAACGTCAGGCCGGAGGGAGGCGAAAGCGCAAGAGAGCTTTCACTTAGAGTAAGCAAGGCTATATGGGATATAGCAGCGGAAAATGAAGGTAAGGTCGTGCTTATTACAACTCACGGAATGGCACTTCGTACCCTGGCGTGTGAATGGTTAGGCTTAACTATTGAAGATCTGCAAAATACCGAGCTTGTTGATAACGCTTCTGTAAGCATTATAGATTATGACAGCAAATATCACAAAATAGTGCCGAGAGTTATTGGCGAATCTGATTTTGACAAGGGCTTTTTTACAAAAAGTAAATACCACAAAGCAAATTAAAGCTCTTCAACGTGTACAATTCCTTGAAGATTGGATATTTTAGTCATTAGTGAATTGTGAGTCACTTTTCTTGGTGTTTTTATACTGAATACAGCGCAGGGAAGTTTGTCTTCACTTGCGCTTTTTGTTATTTCCATATCTTCGATGCGTGATCCTGTTTTTTTGATCTCATCTACAACTGTTGTAAGAGTGCTCTTTTCAGAATATTCTATAAGTATATTAAAGCTTTTTGAGCTTGAGATAATAAAGTATTCAATACGGGCAAATACAAGCTCCGCAATCAGTATAAACAGTGTAGCAATAATTGCGCCTTCAAAGAATCCTGCTCCAAAGCATAATCCGACTATTGCGGCAGTCCAAAGTCCTGCTGCGGTTGTAAGTCCTTTTACCTGACGGCGCTTTGTGACTATAATAGTTCCTGCACCTATAAAACCTATTCCTGCGATAACCTGCGCTCCGAGTCTTGCCATATCGGTGAAAAGCTTTAATTCAAGCACAAGATATTGGCTTGTCATAGTTGTTATTGCAGCTCCAAGACAAATTAAAATATGCGTTCTGAAGCCGGCGGGACGATGCTTGTGTTCTCTTTCAATACCGATAGTTCCTCCGCAAATAGCTGCGGCAAACAATCTTACAACTATTGTAAGGGTGTCAAGCGTATCGGTGCGAAACATATCAAAAAAGCTGATCATAAGCTAAATTTCCTTTCATAAAGCAGATTATTGACAAAGCGTTTAAAGCTCTTCAATGCTTATAACCGAATCGACGTCTGCAATCTCAGCAATAAATTTTGTGTGAGTTGTTTTCTTTGCAAGTTTTAAGGTGAAAACTGCTCCAGAACGATTATTGTCCATAGAAGCTTTTTTTGTTATTTCCACATCGAATATTTTGGCGTTCAACTCTTTTATTTTTTCAATAATGCTAGTTATTCCGTCGAGGTATTCAACTTCTATATATAGGGTAATATTTCTTGTTCTGGACATTATAAAGTTTTCAAGCTTTGACAAGAAGCTTATTGTAAAGATTATCAATATACAACCAACAACAGCTGCCTGATAAAATCCTGCTCCGATTGCCAGTCCCATACAGGCAGATGCCCAAAGTCCTGCTGCGGTGGTAGTACCTTTTATGCGGTTGTTGCTTGTTAATATAATAGTTCCTGCGCCGAGGAAACCTATGCCGTTTATAACCTGTGCGCCAAAGCGTGATACGTCAATACTTGATACTGTGGAAATGTTTTGCCATTTTTCACTTATCATTAAGGCAAGATACATTCCGAGAAGCATAGTAAGTGCAGCGCCAAGACATACAATCATATGTGTTCTGAAACCGGCAGGGCGGTGTTTTTTCCCTCTTTCAATGCCGATTAATCCTCCGCACAGTATCGCAGAGAAAAGCCGTATAGCAACATCGTATATTTCAAGAGATATGTTCATTTTATGTAACCCTCCTTGCTTTTAATATATGATATGTTTTCTTTATAAACTTAATTATATCACAGTAGTTATATTAAGTCAATCAAATTTTGGAAAGATTTGCAATAGCATAAGCAAACCCGATGACAAAGAAATTCTGTCATCGGGTTTTTGATGCTAAAGTTCAAACCAGAATTTTGAACCTATATTAATCTGGCTTTCAACACCGTAACGTGCATTGTGAAGCTCTAAGATACTCTTAACTATAGAAAGTCCCAAACCTGAGCCTGTTTCTGCACGGCGGTGGTGCTTATCGACCTTATAGTATCTGTCCCAGATATTTTCAATTTGATCTTTGGGTATGCCATCACCGTGGTCGATAACCTCTATTCGTACTCCTTTTGAGCCGTTTTTATCAATAATGATTTGGTTTACCTCAATAGGCTTATTATCCGGTGAGTGTATAACCGCATTATTGATATAGTTATAGATAACCTGCAGAATTTTATTTTTATCCGCATTTATCATAACTTCGCAGTCAGCATTAAAGCTTATAGTTCTTGCGGCAGTTGAAGAAAGCTTTGAAAATCTGCTTATAACCTCTCGGATAACTTCGGTAAGGTTAAATTCTTCGGGATTAAGCTCTTGAGTGCCGGAGTTTAGCTTTGAAATATCAAGAACATCATTGACAAGTGACGAAAGCCGTTTTGCCTCGTCTATAATTATTTGAACATTTTCGGGGGTGTTTTCTTCCGGAATATCACGCATAACCTCCGAGTATCCGATTATCATTGTAAGCGGGGTTCTGAGGTCGTGGGATATGTTGGAAATAAGCTCTCGCTGCAAAGCTTCCGTTTTTGAAAGCTCTGATGAGGCATAATCAAGGGTATTGGAAAGCTCTGTAATTTCCCTGTATCCTTTTGCGTCAAATGTGGCGTTATAATCGCCGCGGGCAAGTTTTTTTGCACTGCTGTTCAGCTTTTCAATGGGTTTAGATATCAGCTTGGCGATGAAAAATGATAGCAACGCCGCAAGGAGTATGGTTATTATGCTTATAATGATAAGCTCGGTTTCAAGAGTTCTTATTGTGGCTTTGACGGGAGAAATGGTGGCGTTAAGCATTATGGCAATATCGGTGTCTTTTTCCCCTTTGTTTATAACCTTGACAAATACAACGCTTTCTTCCGTTTCCTTTTCGGGATTATCTTCAAAAGGGTTATCTTTTGTCAAATGCTCATCAACATAATCAAATGCCCCCATTTTAAAACGCGTTGACTTTTCTCCGCCTTCACGTTTCGCAAAAAGGTAAAGTAAATATATATTCTTTGGTGACATTCCGTGAATGACACAATCGCTTTGACCTTCCTCGGAAGCTATTATGTTGCCGTTTTCATCAAAAACAAGTATGCATAGCTGTTTTTCATAGGCTAGTTTTTTTACAGTTTCTTTCAGCGATGTATTATCCTTATTAATAAAATTTGCAATTTCAGCGGCACATCGCTCTGTTTCATAAGTACGAACAGATTTGTAAATCTCGTCAAAAAGCACTACTTGAAATAACCACAGTATTCCCACAAGCAAAAGCATTAAAACCATCATATAAGCAAACAGTTTGTGCCAAAGAGGTGATTCTATACGTGAGGATTGTTTATTTGTCTTCAAATCTATACCCCATTCCTCTGAGAGTAACAATCAGCCTTGCATATTCGCCCAGGCTTTTTCTGAGTAATTTTATATGTGTGTCAAGGGTTCGGTCATCTCCGTAAAAGTCATATCCCCATACGTTAGTAATAAGCTTTTCACGGGAGAGGGCAACATTGCGGTTTTTTAACATATAAAAGAAAAGGTCATATTCCTTGGGCGACATATCTATTCTTTTGCCGTTTACATAAACAAGCCTTGCCGTTATGTCGGCACGAAGACCGTCGATTTCAACAACATCGTTTGAAGATGCAGAAGATGAAGCACGGCTTCTTTTAAGTACAGCATCAATTCGTAGCATAAGCTCTTTGGGCGAAAAAGGCTTAACCACATAATCATCAATTCCAAGCTCAAATCCGTTGATTTTGTCGTACTCCTCACCTCTTGCCGAAAGCATAATTATAGGTGTTTGTTTTGTTTTTCTGATTTCACGGCAAACGGAAAAACCGTCGAGCTCAGGCATCATTATATCCATTATGATTATATCAAAGTCATTCTCACGGCAAAGCTCTATTGCTTTCATTCCGTCTTGAGCTTCGGTTACCTGATGCCCTTCGAATTCGGCGTATTTGCGTATAAGCTTTCTAATCATTTCCTCATCGTCAACGGTTAAAATTTTATACATAAGAATTGACTCCTCTCATAAGTAATCTAACTATTTCATATTATACCACCTAAAAACAATTCTTTCAATATACTTTTCCAAATGTTCACAAAACAATTACCCGAACCTCACGGTTCGGGTATGTACCGTCACATTAACGTTCCGTTAAGCCCAAAACTGACGCCGATTGCATCATTAACTTTTTTCATAATATTCTCGTCAAGATGCCCCATTTTTTCTTTTAGGCGCTGTTTATCAATGGTGCGAATCTGTTCAAGCAGAATTACAGAATCTTTTGCAAGACCGAATTGGTCAGCCAGAACATCGATATGTGTTGGCAGACGGTTTTTGCCAACCTGAGAGGTTATTGCGGCAGCAATAACCGTAGGACTGTATTTGTTTCCTATGTCGTTCTGAACAATAAGTACAGGCCGAAGCCCACCCTGCTCAGAGCCGACAACAGGACTTAAATCTGCGTAATAAATGTCGCCTCGTTTGACAGTCATGAAAAATTCACTCTCCATGCTTTTATTTTACATCTATATTTTTTACCAAGGATATAAGTTTTAATCACCAAAAAGGTATTTACTTTATCCTATATCAGTTTATTTTATATAGCCCCCTGGTGTTACAGTCAATAAGAAAACGGCAAAAATATTAAACTATCCACGTTTTTGGGGAGATAAATCAAGATTCCTTATATGAGATTTAAGCTCCGGAGCGTGAATTGGGGAAACGGATAATTCATCAACTCTAAGGGTTAAAAACTTTTCCGTTAGAGAAAGATCTGCCGCAAGTTCTCCGCATATTCCTACCCATTTTCCGTTATCGTGGGCATTTTTTACAGTCAATTCAATTAGCCTGATTACTGCATCGTGATGAGAATTTACAAATTTTTCTATTTTGGGATTTTGTCTGTCACAGGCAAGAGTATACTGTGTTAAATCGTTTGTGCCGATGCTGAAAAAGTCAACAAGGAGGGCAAGTTTATCGCTTATCAAAGCTGCGGCGGGGGTTTCTATCATAATTCCAAGCTCGGTTTTTTTGTTAATTTCAATTTTTTCAGATAAAAGCTCCGCTTTGATATCAACACATATTTTTATAATTTCCCGAACTTCCCATTCGGAAGTTATCATTGGAAACATTATGCCGAGATTTCCATATTTTGAAGCTCTGAACAGTGCTCGAAGTTGAGTTTTAAACAGCTCAGGACGGCTAAAGCTGACTCTTATTCCACGAAGACCGAGTGCGGGATTTTCTTCTTTATCAAGGCAAAAATAATCAGCATCTTTATCAGCACCGATGTCAAGGGTTCGTATAATTACCTTTTTAGTTCCCATTGATCGAAGAAGTGTTTTATAAACAGAGAATTGCTCGTCTTCCGTGGGATAACCGCCTTTTTCAAGAAAAAGGAATTCACTTCTGAAAAGTCCTATTCCGGAGCAGTCGCATTTGAGGGCTGCAGATATTTCATCAATTCTGCCAATATTAGCAAAAACATCTATTTTTATGCCGTCTTTTGTTATATCAGGCGTTCCTCTTAATTTTTCAATTAATTCCAGGGTTCGTTTTTTCTCAGCGTTTGCTTTTGAAATCTTTTTTTCGGCTTCTTCAAGAGCCGTATCATCAGGTGATACAATTATTTCTCCGGTTGTTCCGTCGACAATTGCCACTTCTCCGCCTCTGATTTGCGACAGAAAATCTTCTCCTGCACCTATAACAGCCGGTATTCCCATACTTGATGCAAGAATTGAAGTGTGAGAGTTTACGGCACCGTAGGCACATATGAACGCCGCAATTTTATCTTTGTCAAGATTTAAGGTTTCGCTTGGGTGAAGGTCGCCTGCACAGATAATCTGTGCAGGGCTGTCACCTTGAACATCTTCCGATTCTTTATTTAAGAGAATAGCAATTACTCTGTTTGAAACATCTCTTACGTCAGCCTCTCTTGCCTTCATATAAGGGTCTTCCATAGCGGCAAACATTGCCGCAAAATCGTCGGCACTGAGTGCTACGGCATATTCCGCATTTACCATTTGAGTTTCAATCGTCGAAATTACAGATGATATATAATCGTTGTCATCAAGCATCATTTTGTGAATTTCAAAGATTTGTGCCTGTTCTTCTCCGATACTTTCGATGCTTCTTTCGTATAGCTCGGACAGCTGTGCCTTAGCAGTATCCAGGGCTTTATAAAATCTCTCAGTTTCTTCTGAAATATCTGATATGCGTCGTCTGATGACTGTATTATCTTTTAAAGAAACAACTGTTATTTTTCCTATTGCTACGCCGCTCGAAGCACCCTTGCCTTTATATTTTTGCATTTAGCGACACTCCTTAAAGGTTATTTTCAAAAAACTCCGTAAGTTTTGAAATTGCAAGATCTTCATCTTCTCCCTCGGCTGAGATTGTTATTTTGTCACCGAATTTGACGTTAAGTCCCATTATAGAAAATAGTCCCTTGCAATCTGCATTTTTCTCGTCCTTTTGCATTGTGAGTTTGCTCTTAAAGCTTTTTGAAAGCTTAACAAGCAACCCTGCGGGACGGGCGTGAATACCTGTCATATCGGTAATTTTATATTCAAAGCTTTTCATTCATTTTAATCCTTTCGTGTGATAATAATTATTTCATCACCTGCAGTTACTTTTTCTTTGGAAATAACGTCTATCTTACTGTAATCCTCAGAGTTGCAAATAACGATTGGAGTTATGGTTGAGTATCCCTCTTTTTTGATTTTTGCAGCGTCAAAATTCAAAAGCGCCTCGCCTCTTTTTACTTTTTTCCCTTCCTCAACCAAAACTTTAAAGTGTTTACCTTTAAGCTTTACGGTATCTATGCCAACGTGGAGCAGTATTTCAACTCCTTCGTCAGAAAGGAAGTTTATGGCGTGTTTTGTGTCTGCAATTTTCACAATTGTTCCGTCGCAGGGAGCGCATAATGTGTTAATGCTTGGCTCTACTCCTGCTCCATAGCCTATAACTCCGGAAGCAAATGCATCGTCGGGAATATCTTCGAGTTTAATAATCTTTCCCGTTACAGCGGCATATATTTTTATTTTATCAGCTGCCGATGCGGTATTTCCTGCCGTTTCATCATTATCAATTGTATCGAGATAATCTTCAAGCCGTGATTTTATAACCGAAACCTGAGGACCGTAAATAACCTGTACGCCGTCACCTTTAACTATTACTCCGGAAGCGCCGCTTTCCTTTAAAAGCGCTTTGTCAACAAGGTTTTGATTTTTTACGCCGACACGAAGTCTTGTAGCACAACATTCAAGAGTCGAAATATTGCCCTTGCCGCCAAGTCCTCTTGTAATCAGAAAGCTTATATTGTCGTCTGATTTTGCATCGTTGCGGCCAAGATAATCTTTTTTGGTGTATAACTTTGTTTCCTCATTGTCTGCCTCTCTTCCCGGAGTCTTTAAGTTCAGACGCTTAATCATAAATTTAAAGAGGAAATAATAAATAAATGCATAAACAATACCGATAATTACAATCCAAATCCAGTTTGTTTTTGCGTTTGTTTGTAATATACCGAAAAGCGTCAAGTCGATAAGTCCGCCGGAGAATGTCATTCCAACTCCTACTCCGAATATATGAGTCAGCATATATGAAAGTCCTGCTAATATACAGTGAATTCCGTAGAGAATGGGAGAAACAAACAGGAAAGTAAATTCAATAGGCTCTGTAATACCTGTCAGAACTGAGGTTAAGGCGGCAGATAAGAGAAGTCCGCCTACTAATTTTTTCTTTTCGGGACGTGCGGTTTTGTACATTGCCAAAGCGGCGGCAGGTAATCCGAAAATCATAAAAGGGAACTTGCCGGACATAAATCTTGTAGCAGAAACCGAGAATTGTTCCGTGCTTTTTGAAGCAAGTTCTGCAAAAAAGATATTCTGTGCTCCGGAGATAAGAGTGCCGTCAATAAGCATTGAACCGCCAACTTCTGTTTGCCAGAAGGGCATATAAAATACGTGATGAAGACCAAAGGGAATAAGCGCTCGTTCAATAATACCGTAAATCCAAGTTCCCCCATATCCAGAAGCAAGAACCAGGTTTCCAAGACTTAAAATCCACCCCTGTACTATGGGCCATACAAAGAACATCAGAATTCCCACAAGCAGAAATACAAGGCTTGATATAATCGGTACAAAACGTGTACCGCCAAAGAAGGACAGCACTTGAGGGAGTTTTATCTGATAGAATCTGTTATGAAGCGCTGCAACGCCAAGACCTACTATAATACCGCCAAATACACCCATTTGAAGTGTGGTAATACCAAGTGTTGTGGCGGTGGAATTTTCAGCCATATTGTCAACTCCGCCCTTTGCGAAAATCAAGGCGCTGATTGAGCTGTTCATAACGAGGTAGGCTATTGCGCCCGAAAGTGCGGCAACTTCTTTTTCTTTTTTTGCCATTCCGATAGCAACGCCCATAGCGAAAAGCAATGCTAAATTATCAAAAATTACACTTCCTGCCTTACTCATAATGTCAAGAATTGTATATAAAACACCGCCCTCGTATATAATTTTATTAAGCCCGTAGGCTTCCAGCGTGGTTGCATTTGTAAAGGAGCTGCCTATTCCAAGAAGCAGTCCAGCAACGGGCAGAAGCGCAATCGGCAGCATAAACGATCGACCAACTCTCTGCATAATGCCAAAGAAACCGGATTTCATATTTATAACCATAGCTTTTAAAAAACAAAAGCTTCCTTTCTTGTTATTACTTCGATGAATAGTGTAACCATTTTTTAAAAAAATAATGTTAAATCAAAAAACTTTGTTTTGATTTAACACTTATTTGATATTTTTGCTGTAATATGATATAAAAAACACCTGCAGCAAAAAGCTGCAGGTGTATATTTTGCTTTATTATTTTTCGCAGTATGTTTCGAGATATTTTTCCATACGTTCACGTACTTCGTCATCAAGTACAACCGTTCCGTCAATTTCACGGCCGTGCATATGGTCAATAATTTCTCTTACTGTTACAATCGGGTGAACTTTGATTCCGAATTCAGCGCCGATTTCCTTGATTGCTGTTGTTCCCGATTGACCTCTCTCCATTCTGTCAACAGAGATAATCATATGCTCAACTTTAACGTCGGCTGCCGCTTTAAGCTGGGGGAGTGTTTCTCTTACGGCTGTGCCTGCGGTGATAACGTCTTCGATTATTACAACTCTGTCCCCGTCGTTTAGCTTAGCGCCGACCATATTTCCGCCTTCGCCGTGGTCTTTTGCTTCTTTACGGTTGAAGCAATAAGGCTTGTCTATGCCATATTCCGTGAAGAGAGAGCAGGCGGTTACCGTTGCAAGCGGAATACCCTTATACGCAGGGCCGAAAAGCACGTCAAAGTCTTCTCCAACACTGTTTTTCAGACATTCTGCATAATATTTGCCGAGTTTAGCCATTTGAGCACCGGTTTTGTAATTTCCCGTATTTACAAAATAGGGGGAATTTCTTCCGCTCTTTGTTGTAAAATCTCCAAAGCGGAGCACTCCGCTTCTTACCATAAATTCTATAAATTCTGTTTTGTAGCTCATTTGTATTCTCCTGTGAATTTAATATTTCAATATATAGTATATCATTTTTTTTAAAAGTTGTAAATAGATTTGTTTCTTTTTTCTATGTACAAAGTGTTTTTTTTGTGGTATAATAAAGTTATGTCAGAAAAATATGTATTAAACGCTGTCAATTTGATTTATTTAATCTAAGGCGAATAATAAATGATAAAAAAGCTCAGTTTTGCTGCATTAAAATTATTAATGCATTAAGCTGCCGTTTATATCGCAATGGAGATTTTTATGGCTGAATTTAAAACTAACGTTTATCGGATATTTGATAAGGAAAAGCTTCCGTATACTCCCCATACATATGAGCACGGAGAGGGTGCGGTAGACGGAATGACCATATCGAAGCTGCTTTCAATCCCGCCCGAAAAAATTTTTAAAACTCTTGTAACACGTGGAAATGATAAAAACTATTATGTTTTTGATGTTCCTGTAAACCGTGAGCTTGATATAAAAAAAGCTGCCAGGGCTGTTTTGGTTAAATCCCTTGAAATGATACCTGTTGCGGAAATAAATAAGGTTACGGGATATGTAAGAGGCGGCTGTTCACCAATCGGTATGAAAAAACGATATAAAACAGTTTTTGATGCTACTGCCGAGGGGTGTGATACAATGCTTGTAAGTGCAGGTAAAATCGGTTGGCAGATTGAAGCAAAGCCATCAGACCTTGCAAGGCTTTCGGGGGCGGTTTTTGCAGATATTTTGCTTGAGCTTCACCCTTAGTTCCAACGAATAGGAGTTTTAATTAATGAACAAGAATAACTTATCGATTGCATCGCTCTTTTTTGCAAACGGTTTGATTTACGGACTTAATTCACTTTATTCAAGCTTTATACAGATATATGTGTCAAAGTATCACGGCCCTGAGATTGCGGGAATTTTACTTGCTATCGGCCCGATAGTGCTTATTGTAGCTCCGATTTTTTGGGGGGTTTTTGCAGATAAGGCAAAAAGCAAAAACTTTGTACTTGCTCTTTCGGTTGCGGGCGGGGCAATTTCCTACTTTATGCTTATGTTAAATCAAAGCTTTATTTATCTTGCAATTTTTCTTGCGTTATGTATGTTCTTCAAATCTTCTTTCGGAAGTTTAGTGGACATAATTACTCTTGAATACTCTTCTTCGTCGAAAAGCTCCTACGGTAAATTCAGGATTGTGGGAACAATAATATACGGTATACTTCCGCTGCCGTTGACTTTTTTTACCGAAAAGTATTTTAATATTGTTTTTTATACATACGTTGTGTTGGCAATACCTACAATAATTTCGGTTATGATGTCGCCGAGGGTGGCAGGACACGGGGCGGGCAGAAAAAAACTTAACCTTATACCCATTTTTAAAGATTATAAGCTTATGTTTTTGTTTTTCTTCAGTGCAGTTTCTCAGTTTGCCTGGGCGTATTATCTGAATTTCTTCCCGGGGCACTTAACAGACAACCTGGGGCAGTCGCAGCAAATTTGGGGAATCAATACGTTTTTAACCGTTCTTTGCGAAATACCTTTCTTCCTTGCATTTAATAAGCTGTTTGAAAAATTCGGCATTAAAGTGGTGCTTTTTGCAAGTCTTGTTTTAGGTGCTGTAAGATATATGGCACTTGCACTGATAACAAATGTGCCGGTCCTTTTAGTTATTGGTTTATTTACAGGCCTATCGGTTACTGTGTTTACATACTGCGCTTCCTATTATATAACCAAGTTTATTCCACCTCACATAAAAGCTTCGGCAAACTCTATGCTGTATGCTCTTGGAAACGGCATACCGAGAGCACTTGCAGGAATTATCGGCGGCTATATGACCGCTAATCTCGGATATACGGTTTCAATGCTGATTTGCGGAATTTTAAGTATTATAACCCTTGTACTGTTCTTCTTTACCTTTGCAAAATTCAAGTTAACAACACCTGCCGAGGTATTACAGCAAAATTAAAATAAAAACCACCGACGTTTTCACCGCAAGTTATGTGAGCGGTAAAACAGTCGGTGGATATTTTTTATTTCATCATTTTTTGCTTTCTTATGTCACTGCCGTAAAACTGCATTGCCATAAAATCGCCGAAAAGACGACTTGCAAGTCGGTCGCCGTAGCGTTCTCTTATTTCCTTTTGGTTGAGATTTGTGGAAATAATCAATGCTTTATTGTTATTTAATCTGGTATTTATAACCGTAAAAATGCAGGATACGGTAAACTGACTTTGAAATTCTGTTCCGAGGTCGTCGATTATTAATAGGTCGGTATCGAAATATTTGTCAGTGGTCGCATCATTTCTGTCGCTGTAAGCTCTACCAAAACGTTCATTCTCAAAATCCGACAGAATATTTGCCGCACAGTCATAAATAACATCAAAGCCTCTTTCAATAACCGCTTTTGCAATTGATGTGGAGAGGTGCGTTTTACCAAGCCCTGTAGGCCCCAGGAATAGCAGGTTTTGATTTTTTTCGCTTCCAAATGTTTGGGCATACTTTTTACAATTATCGAATATCATACTCATATTTGAGAATTCTTGTTCGCTTTTTTTGTAATAATCAAGGCAGAAGCTTTCAAAGCTTTGGGTTTTTATAAGTCCGCCGATGCCCGAACTTTCATATCCGGCTAAAATTAGCTCACGGCGCATACAGTCACACATTTTTGTTCCTATAAATCCCGTATCCTGACAATCCATACAGTCATATTTAACAGAAGTATAGTCGGCAGGGTAACCTATTTTTACAAGATAGTTTGCCCGTGCTTCCTGAAGCATTTTGTTCTCAGTACGAAGTACCTCAAGGCGTTCATCAAGCCCGTCCTTGCCTTTCATTGATTCTGAAAATATTGCAAGTCCTGTTTCCGACAGCGCCTTATCAATTTTAACAAGCTCGGGATATTTTATATGAAGTTCTTTTGCCCGACGTTCAGCAGCTTCTTTGGCGTGAAGATTTTTCTCTGCAAATTTTTCACGAATTCTGACATAATTCTCTTTATTATATCCCATTTCATTCTCCTTACAGCATTAATTGTTATCGTGATAATTCTGACTTCTTTTAAGAGCTGCTTCAAAAAACTCATCTGTATCAAAGCTTGATTTGCTTTGGTTTGCCTCATCACGCTTTTGCTTGTATGCGAGAAGCTTTTCTTCAATCGCTTCAATGGTGTTAAGGGAGTCATTATACCAGTTATGAAGGATTTTATTCATATATGCAGCTTTCCATTCGCCAAGCTTATCTACCGTAATATCGTACGCCTTATGAATAACTTCTATGTCAAACTTCCAGGTTTCAGTCCAACACTCAAAGTATTTGGCTTCATTTGCAGACAGGGTACGGCTTCCGATTCCTGTTATTTCGCGTATTTGCTTTAGCTTGTCATCATAGCTTTCACGGCGCTTTATGTATTCTTCAAGCGCTTCTTTTGTGTTAATTCCTTCGTCAAACAGACCTATAGCTGTTTTTTCAATATATCGCATCGAACTCTTTCCTATCTTACTGCAATAAGCGACAAGCATTGCGATATACTCAGAGGGCAATTTTAAATAATCATAAAAGCTTACTATTATCTGGACTTCGGCAGGGGTGAAAATTTTGCCGAGAAGCTGCTGACACATATCAATAGCATCTTTTAAATCACCACTGTTTTCTATAATATCGGCAGCTTCTCCCTCGGTATATGTGGGGAGCTGTGCTTTTAAAAGAAGCTTTTTGTTGTGTTCTTTTTCTTTTTTTGATTCAGCGGCAATATTAGAGCAGTCACCTTCAGATACGCCGATTACTCCTGCATCAATCCAAAAACCAAGCGCTTTTCCAAGTGCGGTTTTTGTGCAGTCAAGCATTTCGCAAAGCTTTTCCTTGCTGCTATCATAATCAAGGCGGAGCGCTTCGTTTGCCGCAACTGTAAGTAATACCTTAAGCTGAAATTCTCCTGCCTTTGAAATTGCTGCCATAAGACTTTTCGAGGGAAGCGCAAAAATACTGTCGCCGTATATAATTTTTAAATTTTTCACGCTTTCTCCCCCTTTCTTTTGGGTACGCTTTTTAAATTTATTTTGTAAGCTGATAGCAAAGAGTCATTAAGGAGTCGCCCATATGAACGTTTTGTACAACTACTCCTTTATGATCAAGGTCAAGCTCTGTACTTGCAAAGTTCCAAATACCCCTAATTCCCATATCGGCAAGTTTTTCGGCAGTTTCCTTGACGACAGACTTCGGTAAGGTTAAAACGGCTATATCAATCTTACACTCCTGCAGATATGCCTTAAGCTCGTCCATATGCTTTACCTTATATCCTGATATAGAAGAACCTACAATCTCGGGCTTTACGTCAAATAAAGCGCAAAGTCGTACCCCACGACGTTCAAAAATCGGACTTGCGGCAAGGGCGCTTCCAAGATTACCCGCACCGATAATTACAGCGCCGAAACGACGGTTTACACCGAGAATTTCTCCGATTTTACCGTAAAGATATTTTACATTATATCCGTATCCCTGCTGTCCGAAACCGCCGAAGCAGTTTAAATCTTGCCTGATTTGAGATGCCGTAACCTTCATAAGCTTTGATAATTCTCCTGAAGAAATGCGAAGAATATCATTTTGGATAAGCTCACGCAAATAACGGTAATATCTCGGCAACCGTTTTATAACAGCCGAGGAAACTTTGCTTTTTGTATTTTCCAAAGATTCGTCAATGTTGATTTCATCATCTTTATGAGTCATAGCATTAATTGCTCCTTTATTGGCGGGAAAACCTGCCATAGTGAGTTAGATAGTTTTTAATGTATCCATTACGTATTTTGCAAATTCATCACAGGTAGCGCCTGTATCACGGCCTGTAATAACGTATTTCTTGTCTTCAAACATACAGAAGTCAAGTGCCTTTTCGAGCTTATCTGCCTCGGCTTGTCTTCCTATATGAGAAAGAAGAAGTACGGTTGCTCTGAGCATAGAGCAGGGGTCAGCATACTTGCCTCTGCCTTCTTTGATCATACGGGGAGCAGAGCCGTGAATAGCTTCAAACATTGCATATTTCTTACCGATATTTGCAGATCCGGCTGTGCCGACACCGCCCTGGAATTCAGCCGCTTCGTCGGTAATAATATCACCGTACAGGTTAGGAAGCACGAAAACCTTAAAGTCTGTGCGGCGTTTTTCATCAACAAGCTTTGCTGTCATAATGTCAACAAACCATTCGTCTGTGACAATTTCGGGATATTCCTTTGAAATTTCTTCACAAAGACGAAGGAATTTTCCGTCTGTAGTTTTAATAATATTTGCCTTTGTAACAATAGAAACACGGTTCTTTTTGTTCTTACGGGCATATTCAAATGCAAGACGTGCAATACGGTTTGTACCCTCAGTGGTAGTTACGCAAAAGTCAACTGCAAGGTCATCTGTTACATTAACTCCCTGACTGCCGACAGCATAGCTGCCTTCGGTGTTTTCTCTGAAGAAGGTCCAGTCAATGCCTTTGTCAGGTACTTTTACAGGGCGCACGTTTGCAAAAAGGTCAAGATTCTTTCTCATTGCAACGTTAGCAGATTCAATATTCGGCCAAGGATCGCCTGCACGTGGAGTTGTTGTCGGGCCTTTTAGAATAACGTCGCATTTATAAAGCTCTTCCATAATGTCATCGGGAATAGCTTTGTTACAAGCGGCACGGTTTTCTATTGTAAGACCGTCAATAACCTTAAAGACGATCTTGCCTGATTTAACTTCATCTGCAAGCATATATTCGAGTACATCTTGAGCCGCTTTGGTTATAATAGGGCCGATTCCGTCGCCGCCGCAAATACCGATTGTAAGAACGGGTAGAGAAGCGTAATCAACAAAATCCTTTGCGGCGTTGATTTTTTCAACACGGTCAAGCTGATTTCTTAAAACCTTTTCAAATTTTTCAAGAGCGGCTTTGATATTCTCGTCGTAGTTGTTCATTTGTAACTCCATTCCGCCGCATTATAGCGGCATAAAAATAATTGTAATTTGAATTTATATTATATCGGGTTATACACATTTTCAACCGAGTTTTCCACAGGTTGTTTTGCTGTTTTTATGTCGATTTAAGTTGTAAATGCCGATATTTGCTATATTTTCAACCACAGAACAGATGTTTTTCCACCAATTTTTCCACAACCTGTGGAAAAGTCATTGGTAAAAAATCACTGTTTTCCGGTTGCTTTTGCATTTAAATCTGTACCTGCAAAAACTCCGTCAAGATACTCATAGTACCCCTGCGCTGCAATCATTACAGCATTATCTCCGCACAGTGAATGGGGCGGCATATAATACTCAAAATTGTTTTCCTTTGACAGCTCTTCAAGGGCATCTCTCAAATGAGAATTTGCCGCAACACCGCCGGCAATTACGATTTTGCGAAGTCCAGATTTGATAGCGGCTGCATAAAGCTTTTTTGTAACCGATTCTGTAACCGCCCTTGTAAATGAAGCGGCAATATCTTCTTTTTTGTATTCTTCACCTTTTTGTTCTTTATTGTGAAGATAGTTTATAACTGCGGTTTTAAGGCCGCTGAAGGAAAAGTCAAGATTATCTCCCACAACTGCTGCCGAGGGGAATTTAACGGCATTTTTATCTCCTGCAGACGCAAGCTTGTCCATCATAGCTCCACCGGGATATGAAAGGCCCATAACACGTCCGACTTTGTCAAAAGCCTCTCCGATAGCATCGTCACGGGTTCTTCCGATAGTTTCGTAATTTGTATAGCTGTCAACTCTTATAAGAGATGTATGTCCCCCTGATGCCACAAGTGCCAAAAACGGCGGTTTCAGGTTAGGGTGTGCAAAATAGTTTGCCGCAATGTGCCCTTTTATGTGATTTACGGGTATCAAGGGAATATTATTCGCAAAAGCCAATGCTTTTGCAAAATTTACGGCAACAAGAAGCGCACCCACAAGTCCGGGAGTTGATGTAACCGCAATAGCATCAATGTCTTTTAGGGTTACTTTAGCCTTGTCGAGAGCTTCGTATGTGATTTTTGAAATAGCATCACAGTGGGCTCTGCTTGCAATTTCGGGAACAACTCCGCCATAAAGCCTGTGTGTTTCAATTTGCGATGCAATGATGCTTGATAGTATTGTTTTGTTATTGTCTTCAAATTTGCAAACTGCTGCGGCAGTTTCGTCGCAGGAGCTTTCAAGTGCAAGTATCAGCATATTTATTATCCTTGTATATTCATATTACGGCTCATAAGAATTGCATCTTCTCTCGGATTTTGATAAAATCCACGGCGTTTGCCGTCAACCATAAAACCAAAACGCTCGTATAATGCAATTGCACCGAGATTTGATTCCCGTACATCAAGCATAACCTTGAAAAGTCCGTCAGTTTTGAGCAGTCTTTCAAGAAGTAATGCTCCGATTCCAAGACGACGGTATTCTTTTAAAACGGCAATGTTTGTAATTTCCCCCTCGCCTGAAATTAGGTTCATACCAACGTATGCACATATTTTTTTGTCAATTTCGTAAACGAGGCAAACAGAGCAGCCGTTTGAAAAAAATTCCTCAAAACCTTTTTTGCTCCACGGCATAGAAAAACAGTCGAGCTCAATTTGCACAAGTGACGGTATGTCGTCTAGAGTCGCAGAACGGATTAGTCCGCTTTTAATGTCCATAGATCTTATGCTCCGATGTATTCGCTTAGTACATTATCGACCAGCACACAGTTCTTTGATGAGCGGTCATATATATAGTATCTTCCGTCGTCAGCCTGGAGATAGAAAATTGTATAATATATGCCGCTGTATTTTTCGGAAGTGAATTTAAGGTCATAGGCTTTTGAAGACTTGGGGACAGATGCCTTCTGACCGTTTAAATAGGCGTCTATAACAGCGTCAATTTTTTCTTTATTGTTTATCTCGGCAATTTTTGAAGTTATAGCGGCTTCATAGCAGATAGATAAACCGCTGGCTTCAAATTCGGAAATTGATGGCAGTACAATCTTTTTGTCGGCATAATATACCGCTCCGATTCCTTCAAAACTTTCGGAAAGCCAAAGACAAGTATCAAGACCGATGATGCCGTAAAGCTGTAAATTAAGCTCTTTACATTCGGCATAAGGCTCAATTTCCGTTGATATGGGTTCAAAACACATAGGCGCACAAATATATGTAATGCCGTTTTTATTATCAATCAGATTGCCGTTTTGATTTTCAAGCTTTACAAGCGACGAGCAGCTAAACAGCATAGGCAAGATAAGCAAGAATAAAAATAAAGCTGGAAGTTTTTTCATAATTAATATC
Source organism: Candidatus Flemingiibacterium sp. (assembly GCA_045586285.1). Taxonomy (GTDB): domain Bacteria; phylum Bacillota; class Clostridia; order Oscillospirales; family CAG-272; genus Flemingiibacterium. The sequence goes on from JAZNAB010000192.1 coordinate 21,427, forward strand.
CGAAAACACCCGAAAGACTGTCGTCGTCAGAAATCCACTCTGAAGTGTTTATAATGCGGTATTCTTCTGGGGAAGTGCGGACAATTACCGATTCTATTCCGGCGTTAATAATCATTCGTTTGCACATCATACAAGAGTTACAATCAGCTACAAGCTCACGGGTTTTTGCATCGATGCCTACCATATAAAGTGTAGATCCGAGCATTTGCTCTCTTGAAGAGGCGATAATTGCATTAGCTTCGCTATGTACCGAGCGGCAAAGCTCATAACGCTCTCCTCTTGGAATATTTAACTTGTCACGCATACAAATACCAAGATCGGTACAGTTTTTTCTGCCTCTTGGTGCGCCGTTATATCCTGTTGACACTATGGTGTCATTTTTTACAATAATTGCGCCGTACATTTTGCGAAGGCAGGTGCTTCGCTCGGCAACTGTTTGTGCAATATCAAGGTAATAATTATGTTTTGAAATACGGTTCATAGTATAATCCCCTCAAAAAATATAATGCCTTTTGAAAAATGTAAAAAATACGTCATATTATATTATAAATCTTTTTTGTAAATAAATCAAGTAGTTTTAGGTAAAAAACCGATAAAACGGTCGAAAGAATAAGGAGCTGCTGCAGATTATTGTTTCTGCAGCAGCTCTTATAGATTTTTCAGTTAACTTTATTTATTACAGAATAATGCAAATCAGGCCGCCGCTTCCCTCGTTGATAATTCTGCCAAGGGTTTCGGAAAGCTTTTCTCTTGCATCGTTTGGCATATGTGATAGCTTGGAATGAAGGCCTTCGTTAATAAGCTGATACAGGGTTTTGCCAAACATATTTGATTCCCATATTTTTGTGGGATCTTCTTCAAATTCCCGAAGCATAGATTTAACAAGCTCTTCTGACTGCTGTTCTGTGCCGACAATCGGGCTTATTTCCGTTTCAATTCCTGCTTTAATCATATGAATTGACGGTGCGGAGGCTCTCAGACGAACACCGTAGCCACCTGCTTGCTTGACAATTTCGGGTTCCTCAAGATGCAAATCGGAAATGTCAGGCATTACAATGCCATAGCCTTTTTCTTCAGCGTCATCAAGTGCAGAGGAAATGCGCTCGTATCTTTTCTTCATATTTGAAAGTTCGCACAGAAGCTTTATAAGCTTTTCTTCGCTTGAAATATCAAAGCCGCAAAGCTCACTTATTGTTTGATAATAAAGTCCGTCGACAAGCTCAAGGCGCACAGTTGCAGAGCCTTTACCAAGATCAATCTTTTCAATTTGAACATCTTTTATGTAGTCGTTTTTATTATCCTCATTGTATTCAAAAGCGTCTTTGATTTGACCGATCTTTTCTGCTCTGGCAGCTCTCTCTAATACAAAATCACGAAGACTTGTGCAAATCGAATGGTTATTGTCAAGGGCATTAACCCATTCGGGAACAGATGCATTTACCTCTCTTATGGGGAATTCGGACAGTACAAGCTCAAGAATATGCTTTATATCGTCGCCGTCAAGAAGAAGGCAATTTACAAGCGCAACAGGTGCTTCGTATTTTTTCTCAAGGTCATATGCGAGTTTTATAGCCTCTTTGCTTTCCGGTGCGGCGGAGTTCAGTATTATAGCAAAGGGCTTATTAATAGCCTTTAATTCTTTTACAACACGTTCCTCAGCTTCCACGTAGCTTTCTCTGCCGATTTCACCGATAGTTCCATCAGTTGTGACAAGCATACCGACGGTTGAATGCTCGGTTATAACCTTTCGTGTGCCAAGCTCTGCGGCTTCCTTGAAAGGCATTGGTTCGCTTTTCCACGGTGTATGTACCATTCGTGGCTGACCGTTTTCAATATGTCCGATAGCATCGGGTACTATATATCCGACACAGTCAACCATTTTTACCTTCATAACTGCATTTGATGAGAGGGTAATATCCACAGCTTCGTCCGGTACAAATTTCGGTTCAGTGGTCATAACCGTTTTGCCGGCGGCGCTTTGGGGAATTTCGTCACGGGCACGGTCTTTTTCGTGCTCATCTCTGATGTTCGGAATTACAAGCTCTTCCATAAATTTTTTAATAAAGGTGGATTTTCCGGTACGAACAGGTCCGATTACGCCAAGGTAAAAAGCTCCTGACGTGCGCTTCGCTATGTCCTTGTATACTTCTGTGTCAGCCATAATATTCTCCATTCTGCCACTTTGGGCTTACTGATTGTTTTTTTGTTTATTATATCTCTGACACAATATATTCGCCATTTTTTTGAAATATGCAAAAAATACGGCTAATCTGCTTTTATTCCAAAAAGCTTTTTGAGAGGAATACAAATATATCCCGCCGCAAAACAGAGTAAAAACCAAAAAATACTGTAAAGAGGACAAATCTGACCGAAAATATTAAACGGCATATCGGAATAATCCCAAACGTTCCACAAAAACACAATGTTGACAAAAAAGCCTACAATAAGCTCACAAAGGCTTATAAAAAGACTTCCCGCCACACATCTTTTCCAGCGAGGCTCCTTGTAAAATTTACATTCTCCCGAATAAATAAATGAAAAGCAAAGTCCCCCCGTCAGCGCCATAGTCCAATGGGAGTATCCTCTCCAAATCAGTTCTATAACGGTATATATGGTTGCGCCAAGGCTGAAAATTAATAAGTATTCAAAAGCTTTTTTCATTATATGCTCCTTTGGTGGAATTACATATAGCCTTGACAAGCTTCAAAACAGTTATGCAAAAAACTCAAAGATAAAAATATAAAAAATAAAAAGCACATGCATATTACTCTGTTGTTCTTAACGGAG
>JAZNAB010000193.1:0-6648 GCA_045586285.1 Candidatus Flemingiibacterium sp.
AAAAGAAGATCTCTAAGGAAGAGCTCGATAGTATTGTCGCAAAAAACAGAGCAGAGATTAAATCTGCCGTTGCAGATCATAAAAAATGGTCACGGAGAAGCGGTCAAAATCAGTTGACTAATGAGATTCAGATGATTTTCCAAGATCCGATTGCTTCTCTTGACCCTCGCATGACTGTTCGTGATATTATTGCGGAAGGATTGGTTATCCGTGGCGTCAAGGATAAGAAGTTTATCGATGAGCAGGTTTTCAAGATGCTCGAAACTGTTGGACTTGTGCAAGAACACGCATCTCGTTATCCACACGAATTTTCAGGCGGTGAGCGTCAGCGTATTGGTATTGCCCGTGCAGTTATTATGAATCCTGAATTGATTATCGCAGATGAGCCTATTTCTGCTCTTGACGTATCAATTCAAGCTCAGGTTATTAACTTGCTTAATGAGCTTAGCAAGAAAATGGGACTTACCATTATGTTTATTGCTCACGATTTAGCAGTAGTTAAGTACTTTTCAAACCGAATTGCAGTTATGTATTTTGGTAAGATTGTAGAGCTTGGAACAAGTGAGGAGCTGTTTGCCCGTCCTTTCCATCCGTATACTCGTTCACTTCTCTCTGCAATTCCGCTTCCGGATCCGATTACAGAGAAAAAACGCAAGAGAATAGTATATAATCCCGTCCTCGACCACGATTATTCTAAAGAAGGTCCTACAATGAGAGAGGTATATGAAGGACATTTTGTATACTGCAACACCGAAGAGTACGAAAGATATGTTAAGGAATATCAGGAATCACAAAAATGAAAAAATTAAGAAAATACATTATAACCCTATTAATCGGATTTGTAATAGCCTTTTTAATTGCTTATTCAAAGGATATTTTTCTTATGAATGAGCCTTTGAAAATCTATCATATTCTTTGCGACAGTTTCTTTGCAGTCGGTGTTGTAATAACAGGTATTGGACTGTTTATATATGTAACCAATGAAGGCGTTTTTGATATTATTGCTTACGGAGTCAGCAGTTTTGTGAATTTATTCAGATCTAATAGCAAAAAAAAGTACGATACCTTTTACGATTACCGTGTGCTCAGAGCAGAAAGTAAGCTTAAATTTGGGTTTATTCTTATCTCAGGTATTATCTTAATCATTATTTCTCTTATATTTTATTGGCTTTACAGCCGGTATGTGTAATTTAAGAAGTGCAGACGAAAGTCTGCACTTCTTTGTATATACCACATATAAAAAGGCAATAATTTTTAAGAATCAGAGAATATGGGGGGATTGTTTTGGGAAAGAGAGATGACGTACTTCTTTCTGTTGAAAATCTGAGCCTTTATTTTAAAAATGGCAGGGAAGTGCTTCGTGCGGTTGATGATATAAGCTTTTCTGTTAATAAGGGAGAAGTATTTGGACTTGTCGGTGAGTCTGGTTGCGGTAAAACAACAACAGGTCGGTCAATTGCCCAAATTTATGACATTACCTCGGGGAGAATATACTTTAAGGGACAATGTATTGCAGCAGGCGGAACGGGTGACAAGCAATCGGACAAACTTGCCAGGGCTGAGAGTAAAAATGCAGATAAAATATATCAAAAAAAACTACGTGAAGAAATAATTGAAAGATACAGCAGATTTTTGATAAATGCAGATGATAAAGAAAAATCAAGGCTTATAAAAGAGCAAAAAAAAGAACTTGCCAATCTGAAAAAAACTAAACTGACAACAAAGATACAAATGATTTTTCAAGATCCTATTGCCTCATTGAATTCACGCCTGACTGTTAGAGAAATTGTAGCTGAGGGGCTTATTGTCAGCGGTTTATATGACAAGGAAACTATAAACAAAAAAGTGTATGAAACGCTGGAAATGGTAGGGCTTTTAAGAGAGCACGCAGGTAGATATCCTCACGAGTTTTCAGGCGGTCAAAGGCAAAGAATAGGTATTGCGAGGGCGATTATTATGAATCCCGAGATGATAATTGCAGATGAACCTATTTCAGCCCTTGATGTTTCTATACAAGCACAGGTTATAAATTTATTAAATGAATTAAGGTCAAAGCTTGGGTTAACCATTTTATTTATAGCGCACGACCTATCGGTTGTAAAGTTTTTCTCTGATAGAATTGGAGTTATGTATCTTGGTAAAATAGTCGAACTTGCTTCAAGTGACGAGCTGTTTAATAATCCGCTTCACCCTTATACAAAGTCGCTTTTATCTGCTATACCAAAGCCGGATCCTATAGCTGAAAGAAAACGTGTCCGTACCGTTTATGATGCAAATACAGCGCACAATTACAGCGTGGATAAGCCAAGTTTTCGTGAGGTTTTCAGGGGGCATTTCGTTTATTGCAACAGTATTGAAGAAATGGAGTATAAAAAATAATAAAAAACGCTTATGTCTGCAAAAACATAAGCGTTTTTTATTTTACAAGGATTTAAGAAATATAAAGTTTATTTTATGTATTTTTCCTGAGCTTTATAGAAATCCAAAACTCCGTCTTTAATTGCCTTTGCAATTTTATCAATAGTATCCGGCTTCATCATACGCTCGTATTCCTCAACAGAGGTTATAAAGCAGGTTTCAACTAAGGTTGATGGAAATTTTGGGTTTCTGACCATGGCTAATCTTTGCTTTGTCGGAGAGCGGTCAAGCTTATTGAGTGCTCTTGCTATGCTTTCGCCGACTGAGTTTGTAAGCAAATACCCGGAGTCAGACCAATACAGTCCCACTACACCACGGATTTTTGTTATATCAGTATCATAGGTCATTGAGTTTTGATGTACTGAAATCACAAGATCAGGATTAATCTCGATTAAAGTTTGTATACGTTCAGTTACGGGAATGTCAATCTGACAGTCTTTATCTCTGATTTGAATTACCTTTGCTCCGAGTTCTTTCAGATAATTCTCTGCAGCAAGGACAATCAACAGATTAAGATCCGATTCATTTAACGCTCCCGTGTTTGAGCCGAGAGGGCCGAGAGCGCCCGGATTTTTACCGCCGTGACCTGCATCAAGTACGATTACTTTATCTTTAAGAGGCTTATCATTATCTGGAAGCGCTTCGGGGTTCTTAAATTCAAAAATCAAATAACCGTCTTTGTAGTAGTGGGTAAAACCATAAAAGTTTTCTATATTAACAAGCTTAAAGTAATATTTATACGAGTTTACTTTTGTGCTTTTTTCAGAACGTACAGAGCTGAAAAGCGGATTATCACCGAGAGTTGCAGCCGGAGCGGTAGTGGTGTTGCAGTTATATAAGCTTACGCAAAACTCACCTTTGTCAAGGTTGCAGTTTATAGGGACTTTTTCATTAACTTTAATTTTAAAATATGTCGCTTTTGCATCGCTTGAAAGAGATGCCGACTTAATTTCAGCAATATCGATTATTTCATCAACAACCTTTACTCTATTGGCTGAAATATAGCCGCCGCATCTTAGCTTGTACATTCCGCTTGTCATCAAAACCGCATTGTCACGCATACCGGCAGACTGAGGAGTGTAGTCGTCATAATACCAACTGTCACGGCTGATTTTTAGCTCTGTATCGTCGTATAATACTTCAATTCCCACAGAAGTGCCCTTGCCCATAACTTTTATATTTGCTGATAACGCCGTTGATATAATACCGTTATGGTTACAGGTGAATTTAATTCTGCCAAGGTCCTTGATTTTACCGTCAGGAGCGCTGAGGGTAAAGTATCCTGAGTATATTTCTTTTGTATAAGATGTGCCGTTACTGTAGTTTAGGGTTGGCTTCAGGGTTATTTTAACTCCATCAATTTCGGCGGTAACTGTACTTGCTATTGGTGCTGTTACAGTTACGGGAAGAGTACCGATACCCCACCAATCGTAAGAGGGGGTTACTGCCGCTATTGTATTTGAAGCTAGGCTTGGCGGTGAAGTTGCGGCGGTGGCTTTTTTGACACCTTTGTTAATCACATATTCCGTTTTAACACCTTTATGAGTGAAGGTGAAGATATTCTTTTCTTCCGAAAGGGGCAAATAAAGTGAAAAATATCCGCTTTTGGTTCTGCTTACTTTTTCACCGTTTATGTAAAGAGGTTCTGACGGATCGGATACTCCCAGCACAAATGTGCCATCGCCGTCAATATAGCTGTTATTATAAGGAATACTTATAGACAGCTTATCGGCGGCAGCTTCTGCTGCCGTTGCCGATTCACTGAAAACTTCTTTCGTTTCATCAAAAAGTCCCTTTAAATTAGATTTGAGCGCTGCATATCCGTATAGGATTGAGCCTTCGTATTTTAGTTGGCTTCTTGCATATTCAACTTGGCACCGTATTTCATTTTCCGGGTTTTCCCAAGTTTCGTAGTTATATGCTCCGTGACTGATTAAAAGCTTTACATCGGTGCCGTCAACAAGCTTATTCCACCAGCGTACAAGCGTGTCGTATCTTGCAACCTTGGTTGTAAAGCGCCAATAAATCTGAGGTGCAATATAATCGATATATCCGCCTTTAATCCAAGCTGTCGGATCACAGTAAATGGCAGAATATGACTCAAGTCCTGATGTTTCACTTCCGCCGTTTTTTCCGTCATCATTTTTCCATATACCGAAAGGAGCGACGCCGAACTCACAGTCAGGATTTGCTGCTTTTATGCTTTTATAGCAAGACTCAATCATCTTGTTTGCACTTTCGCGTCTGTAGTCTGCTAGACTCATATCACCGCCGTATTTTTTATATGAAGCTTCATCGTTGAAAATAGCGGCCTTTCCGTCTACGTTAACAGGGTATGGGTAAAAATAATCATCAAAAATTATACCGTCAACAGAGTAGTTTCTTGCAATTTCCGCAACTCCGTCGGCAATAAGCGTACGGACTTCAGGAATTCCGCAGTCAAAATACAGTCTGCCGTCTGCATAAGCTACAGCATATTCCGGGTGAAGTCTTACAGGGTGGCCTTCGGCAAGGTCATTGGTATTATGCTTGGGATTTGAAGGTGAGCCAACCGTAATACGCATCGGATTTACCCAGGCATGAACACGGATCCCCTTTTGATGAGCCTTTTCTATAAGATAAGCAAGAGGATCAAAATCGTCGGGAAGAGGAGCACCCTGCTTGCCGGTCAGATATTCTGAAGTTGGGAAAATATCAGATTTATAAAGTGCATCAGCCGAGGGACGAACTTGAAAATATACGGTGTTTAAATTTGCCTCAAGACAGGTTGTAATTATATCGTCAAGCTCACTTTGAAGCGTATTTTTGTCAAGTCCTTTTTTAGAAGGGTAATTTATGTTGTATACTGTTGCAATATAAACGCCCTTGACCTCATCTATTGTAATTTGTGATGGCTGTGTTTCTTCTTTGTTTATTTTCGTTTCGGTCTTTTTGGTAGGCCCTTTGATGGGAGATCCGGAGTTTTTCTTAATTCGTTTGACCACTAATGATGGGTTTGCTACAGTTAAGGCTGCAATTATTACTGTCACAATTGCTAAAAGAATAAGCAGCTTTGAAGCTAAACTTATCCCGGAATCCTTTTTCGGTTTCCGAATATTTCGGTTAACTGACATATCCATTATAATCTCCCTCCGATAATGTGATTTAATATTATGCTGTACCACTTAAATTATAACAAATTTTTATTTGTATTGCAATAGGAAAAATTTTGAAAAAACTCTAAAAGTATAATTGCCATATTTAACTGCATTATTCGGTGTTTGCATATAGATAAGCGCACTTTCATAAAATGTAATAATAATCACCTTTAAATATAGGGGGAAATAATGAAAAATAAAGTTAGCTCTTTTAATAAAGTAAACATTAAAGGCGGGGTAAAGATTGGAATAATGTTTTTGTTTTTTTGCATTTTACTGTGTACATTTTCGGCGCTTTGTGCTTATATATTTGACTTTTTATCGGGCGAAGAAAGGGTTTTAGACGTTGTTGCAAATGTAGATGAACACAAGTCGGATAAACTCCCTATTATTGTAATTGATGCAGGACACGGTGGGATAGACAGCGGTGCTGTTGCTCCCGATGGAACTATGGAAAAAGGTCTTAATTTACAGGTTGCGCTTAGACTTCATAATCTGTTCTCGGCTTCGGGAATTACATCTGTTTTGACAAGGAACGACGACGTGTTACTTTGTGATGATAGCATAAAAAGCCACCGTAAAATGCACGATCTTAAAAATAGGCTGTTAGTTGCAGAAGAGATAATTTCCTCAGGACGTGATGCCGTACTTTTAAGTATACATATGAATAACTTTTCTTCTCCAAAATATTCAGGATTTCAAGTTTGGTATGGAAAAAATGCAGAAGGCAGCCGTTCTCTTGCAGCTTGTTTGCAGCTTTACGGCAAAACTTGGCTTGACAGCAGCAATAACCGAGAAATAAAGGCGGCAACTTCATCTATATATTTACTTGACAGAGCAAAGATGAATTCTGTCCTTATAGAGTGCGGTTTTTTATCAAATGCTGAGGAGCTTGAAAAATTAAAAAGTGATAGCTATCAAAAAAAACTTGCTGCTGTAATCTTTTCGGCAACTGTTGCCTGGCTCGAAAATACTCAATTATCTGATTCTGTCATTAAGTAAATTTCTGATAATATAATGTCTTAAAACTATACTTGCTAAAATATGTATATTTATGTTATAATAAAAGTATAAAAGTTTCAATGTCTATGCT
>JAZNAB010000194.1:0-3961 GCA_045586285.1 Candidatus Flemingiibacterium sp.
TAACAAACTTATTGAGTTTTTAGCGAGAGGGAATATTTTGCCGAGATATGGTTTCCCTGTAGACACGGTAGAATTACATCAAAACACAACGGCTAATAATATTTCAAAGCTTCGATTAAGTAGAGATTTGCAAATAGCTATTGCAGAATATGCTCCGTCATCGGAAGTTGTTGCCGATGGTAGATTATATACTAGTAGATATATAAAAAAGGCGATGATTGGAAACAATCGCCACGATTGGCATACAGGATATATAGCTGTTTGTGACAATAAAAATTGTGGTACGGTTAATTATAGTGTTGTTCCACCGAGTAAAGAAGGTATTCCATGTATTTCTTGCGGTAAAAAATTGAAGTCGATGAATTTCTTTGAAAGTATTGAGCCTAGGTCGGGTTTTGTTACTGAAAGAAAAGATAAAGACGTACCAATGACGAAACAAGAAAAGAATTACCGTTCGGAAGATTACTATATCGGAAATACTGCGGCAAAAACCATAGATAAAAATTATTTCTCGTTTAACGGAATTGAACTTCAAGTAGAATCTACTACAAACGATTCTTTAATGGTAAAGTCATCTACCAATTTTTACGTTTGTCCACTTTGTGGATATTCTGTTGCTGAAGATGAAGGTATAGGTGAAAAAGATATTGAAAAACAAATGAGGGCAGGTGCTTTGTTTGTGGAAACATCCAAAGCGCATGAAAGTTTGTTTGGTCAATATAATTGTAATTCTAAAAAGTTAGACAGGCGCTCGCTTCATCACGTTTTTAATACTGACGTTGCTAAAATTACGTTTAATTGTGACACGTCGGATTATAATACTATGGTTTCCGTTGTGTATGCGATTTTAAATGCAATAGCCAAAGACTTAAATATTGAAAGAAGAGATATAAAAGCTTGTTTATCCCAAAAAATGATAAACAATAAGTTACAGTATTCTGTTATTATTTATGACGCCGTTCCCGGTGGGGCAGGACATTCAAGGCGTTTAGTAACTAAAGACGGTAAAATGTTATATTCTATTTTAATGTCGGCTTTACGCAATATGGAAAATTGTAACTGTGACCCTTCTTGCTATAATTGTTTGCGTAGCTATGAAAACCAAAAAATTCACGACCAACTAGATAGGAAATTAGCAGCCGAGTTTTTGAAACAATTCCAAGGTGAAATTAAGGTTATTGAAAAGATTAAAGATGAAGACAGAAAGAAATTAAAAGTGACAAACAAAAATTCATCCATTAAATTTGAAACATATGACGATATTTTTGACGAGTTTGGAGATGATGAAGTCGTAATAAAGTTGAGAGATGCTTTTAAGTCTAAAAGTCTTGAAAAACCTGATTATGAATGGGCAGATTTCGATGTTGAAGGTCAAACAGGATATGCCGATTTGCTTTGGGAAAAGAAAAAAATTCTTCTTTTTGCATCCGATAATCAAGATGGTTATGCTATTGCAAAGCAAAGTGATTATAAGTGTTATTTGCTTGATGACTTATTTAATATCGACGACTTCTTAAGCGATTTTTCGGAGGAATAAAAATGGCTATAATGATACCTAGCATACCTAACGACTTCTCTCCGGAAAGCCGTGAAGGTGAATTATTTATAAGTTTGCAAAAACTACCTGACGATTATTATGTATTCCACTCGTTTAGGATTATAAACATAGTTGACAACGAATGGAAAGAAAACGAAATAGATTTTGTCGTTTTTAACAAGCAAAAAGGACTTCTTTGCATAGAAGCAAAAGCGGGAAAGGTTTCTTGTCAAAACGGCATATGGTATTATGCTTCCGGTTTGGAGATGCGTGACCCGTTTCAACAAGCAAATTCAAACAAATGGAAATTATTTAATCAAATTTATAATTTCTATCGCAATAATGAAGTGCTTAAAAAGTGTAAAGTTTTAAGTGCCGTATGGTTTCCATCTTTAGATTTGAACGGCTTAGAGCGAATGACTTTACCGCAACACGCAGATAAAAACTTGGTTTTAACGACTGAAGATATAGAAAACCCATTGCAAACGTTAGAAAGAATTTTTGATATTAAAACTACAATAAAAGAATATGGTGAGATTATAGAAGTTTCTTCTGATTTGCCTAAAGACCAAGCAGATTCTTTGTTGCAAAATATTTTATGCCCGTCTTTTAATATTTTACCGTCTAAAACTTTGGAAATAGATTATAAAAAAGAAAAATTTAACGCTTTGATAAGAGAGCAAAGCAATCTTTTGAATTATTTAGAAGACCAAAGAAGTGCTGTTATTAACGGCGCGGCGGGAACGGGAAAGACGATGATTGCGGTTGAAAAAGCTCGTCGGCACTCCATTAAAGGAGAAAAAGTTCTTTTCTTATGTTTTAACGTAAAGCTTAAGGAATATTTAGAATCTACATATGCTTATCCTAATGTTGAGTTTTACACGATTGATGGTTTTGCTAGTAAAATATGTAAAACATTTACGTCTGATTATGATGCGTTGGAAACTGAACTTTACGAGCTCTTTGAAAATGACAAATTTCCTTATCAACACGTTATAATAGACGAAGGACAAGACTTTGGGCAAGAACGAATGCACAGTGATGCTATTTTTGAGTTGTTGGAAGAAATAGTGTTATCCAAAGAAAACGGCTCTTTTTATGTGTTTTATGATAAATTGCAACTTATACAAGGTTTTAGTATACCTAAGTTCATCGAAAAGGCGGACTGTCGTTTAACTTTGTATAAAAACTGTAGAAACACTAAAAAAATTGCAGAAACGTCGTTTAAACCATTAAAGAAAGAACCTAAACTATTTGATTATGCACTTGCTGGAGTGCCTCCTGAATTATCTTTTATCACAGAAGAAAACATCAAAGAAAAGATTGATTTTACTATAAAGCAAACTTTAGCAAATGGCTTTAGGGATATTCAAATTTTAAGTTGTGCTCCTAGTGGTGAGAGCTTGTTGGATTCTTATATTGAAGATGGTTTTTATATTTATAAAGGTCAAAAAGTGCCTTTTACTACTTGTAGGAAGTTCAAAGGTCTTGAAGCCGATAAAGTAATTTTAGTAGATGTCAATAAAACCACTATTCTGGATGAGAATAAACTCTTTTATGTAGGCTCTTCAAGAGCGAGATTTGAGTTGAGTATTTTAGCTAACCTTACCGACGAAGATTGTGCAGAAGTGTTGCAAGTATTCAATTCAACCGTAAAGAAAAACAATCCACAATTAACGCTTTCAAAAGTGTTAGGCTGCAAATTAATTTAAATCCTAAAATTAGGCAAATGTCCAAGAATGTGGACATTGTCTATTGACTTTTATAGATTTTTATGATAAAATAGAATTACAAACACGAACATATGTTTAGATTATGCTTTGTGTGGGTATATATAATTAAGGGGTTTTGCCCCTTTGTTAAGCTTGCAAGCATCGGCAGGCTTTGTAAGTGTACGTTTCGTACACTTGTAGGATAGTTTCTTACGTTTACCCAAAGTCGTTTTATGTAAAGGGAAACAAAACGGCTTGCTTAGGGTTTTGTTGTCGTACAAATTTTTACGACAATATGCCGTCCTTTCTCTATCTATTAGTGAAAGGCTTGAGATGACCGACCAACGTTTCAAGTAGGCGCGCCAACGTTCAAAAACGGGTTTGGCGATAGGTCTATTTTGTGGTACAAATTTTTAGGTATTACACTCTTACAACTTCATATTCGGATAAGCAATCCGTGCGGAGTAGAAGCGCTTTTAAGCGTGTTTTGATTCGTACGGATTTTTTGTCCCTTTAGGTCGGTGGTAGTTTTATCAGCGGCTTTTTTGCGTTCAAAAATCAAATTTAGGAGAAAATTAAAATGAAAAATTATTATCATTATCACCCGCCGTGAGCGTTAAGCAAACGGCAAGCAAAACTTTAAGATGTTTTGTAAAGTGTAGCCCACTATACTTTGCCCTGCAAAGTGTGGGCTCTGCGAGGCTAAGTTTAA
>JAZNAB010000195.1:0-1666 GCA_045586285.1 Candidatus Flemingiibacterium sp.
TATTCAAGGAAATTTTAAAAATAATGGTATTTATCCCCAAAAAACTTTAAAACTATTGCATTTGTATTGGTTTTATGGTAAAATAAACACAATAATCCGGATAAAGAACAGGAGAATAGATAATGATAGTTACTGTAGCTATAGATTCATTTAAGGGCAGTATCGATTCGATTTCTGCAGGTAAAGCTGCCGAGGAAGGAATTCGACGGGTTTATCCAGATGCTAAGGTATATATTTGTCCGATTGCTGACGGCGGTGAGGGAACGATTGAAGCGCTGTCTTTGGCGCTTGGTGCTGAAGAAAAGAAGATTGTTGTAAAAGATTCATTATATCGGCCTTGCGAGTGTAAATATTCTATTGCCGGCAGAGGTACAAAAAAAGCGACTGCGATTATAGAAATGGCAGTTGCGGCCGGACTTCCTCAGCTTGAAAAGCACGAGAGAAATCCGCTTAACACAACTACTTACGGCGTCGGGGAAATAATCAAAGACGCCATTGGCGAAGGCTGCCGTGATTTTCTTATCGGAATTGGCGGAAGCTCTACAAATGACGGCGGAACAGGTATGCTGTCGGCGCTTGGATTTAAATTTCTTGATATAAATAAAAAGCCTATAGCTCTCGGAGCTAAAGGGCTTCGTGATTTAGTATATATAGACGACAGTGAGGCGTTGCCTGAGCTATCATCTTGTAAAATCAGAGTTGCGTGTGATGTTAATAATTCTCTTTGCGGAGAATTTGGGTGCAGTCACGTTTTTGCCCGTCAAAAAGGCGCTGATGATAAAATGATTTCGGATATGGATAATTGGCTTAAAAACTATGCACGGCTTACAAAAGAAAAATATGCAGATGCAGACGATAATTATGCAGGCAGCGGTGCTGCAGGCGGACTTGGATTTGCCTTTCGTGAATATCTTTCGGCAGAGCTTGTTTCGGGTATTGATTTGATTTTGTCTGTAAGTAAAATTGAAGACTTTATAAAAAAATCTGATGTTGTTATAACGGGAGAGGGAAGACTTGACGCTCAGAGTGCTATGGGAAAAGCGCCTGTTGGAGTTTCCACTCTTGCGCTCCGCCACAATAAGCTGTGTCTTGCTTTTGCCGGCGGTGTTACAGAGGAAGCAATAAAATGCAATGACGTGGGAATTGATGCGTTTTTCCCGATTGTCAGAGGAGTTACTACTCTTGAAGATGCTATGGAAAAAGAAACAGCCGCCCGGAATTTATCAAATGCCGTTACTCAGGCATTCAGACTTATCAGGGCAGCTAAAAATTAACTTCTGCGGTCAAATCTATCTCTGCAAACAGGGCAGGTTATGGTAATATCTCCTTTACCTCTTGGTACTCTGAGGGAGTTTTTGCATTTCGGACAGACAAAATATTTATGTGTTCTTATATCACGCAGCTTGTTGTATTGCAGCTTGAAAAAATTCTTGATTTTTTTGAATATTTGCTTGAATTTTATATTCTCATTCATTCTTTTATATTTGTTCTTTGAAAAGAAACGGAACAATTCGTAAATAAGCATAGCATAAGAAGCAATATACAGGATCGCTGATAAAAAGGGATACGGTTCGCCAAGCAATGACGATAAGAACGAGAATATTAAAGATATAACGATTATAGAGTATCCAAAGTTATCAATTCCGTATATGCCGTATAATAACCT
>JAZNAB010000196.1:0-2916 GCA_045586285.1 Candidatus Flemingiibacterium sp.
TTATTCATATAATCAGCATAATACTGAACATCTTTTCCAAAATCTTCAAAAGACGCTTCTACAGAAACGCCTTCTGTATAACCAATTTCTTTAAGCATAGACATAAATGCTTTCATTTCCTCATACTCATCTTCACGGGGAATCAAACGGTTGTGCTTGGGACTTGCAATATGTACGTGAATTATGCTGTCTTTAAAGTTTGCAAGTTCTTCTATTGTATCTCCCCCAAGAATTGAATGGAAATAATCTAAAAGAAGCTTGAAATTTGGATTATTTATGTATTTAATTATTTCCATTGCTTCTTTACAATTGTTTATAAAGTTAGTTTCTGTTGCTCTTAATTCTTCAAGACCAACAATAAGATTATATTTATTTGCATATTTGCAAATTACATTTGTGATAACATCTGCAAAACGTTCTTTAGCAAGTTCACGTGACATACTTTCAGGAATATTTCTTGCCCCGCCGCTTCCGAGAATTGCCTTATCAACACCGATTTGCTTCAATCGTGCAAAGTTTTTGTCAAGATATTCTTCGATTTCAGAATAATATTCTTTGCCTTCAAGAAGTTTAATAGTACCAGGGAATAATCGATTTGCAGAAATACATTCAAGCTTATACTCTTTAATCTTGTCCGCAAAAACAGCAAATTGTTCATCGTCAAAGTTGTTAAGATCAACTACACCTGGCTCTATGTATTTAATTCCGGCATTTTTTGTATGTTCCAGCCTTTCAATCGAGCCAAGTACACAAGCACTTAATTTCATAAAAATAACCATTCCTTTTTTAAATTTATGAGATAAATCTTTAGATACTACACATAAAGCATATCATATATTTTAGCATAATTCAACTGTAAACCGACAGATTAATCGTTTTTTATAATTTATTTACTATTGCGTTCTTTTTTATAAACTTTTTTTAATTATTTGACTAAATTTTTTCAGCCTAAATGTATAAAAAATTACTTGACAAAATTGTATATATCGAGTATAATTATAAAAAGGATTTTTTTAAAATTTAAGAAAGGACGCCATACCTCATAAGGTATTTGGCAAGGTTATATTTATGGTAAATTGCAACTCATCTGAAAAATTTTTAAAAGAAGGTTTAACTTTTGATGATGTACTTTTAATACCCGCTAAAAGTGACGTAACCCCCAATATGATTAACCTTGAAACGCAACTCACCAAAAGTATTAAACTTAACATTCCTATGATGAGTGCGGCTATGGATACAGTTACCGAATCACGTCTTGCTATTGCTATGGCTCGTGAAGGCGGAGTTGGCGTTATACATAAAAATATGTCCATTGAAAAGCAGATGGACGAGGTAGAACGTGTAAAACGCTCCGAAAATGGCGTTATCGTTAACCCATTCTTTTTATCACCCGATAACTACGTATACGAAGCTGATGAACTTATGGGTAAATATAAGATTTCAGGTGTTCCGATTTGTGATGAAAAACGTAAGCTTATCGGTATTATTACTAATCGTGATATGCGCTTTCTTGATAACCATCAGATGAAAATTTGCGAGGTTATGACCAAAGAAAATCTTGTAACTGCGCCTGTTGGTACAACGCTTAAAGATGCACAGGAAATCTTAAGAAAAAACAAAATAGAAAAACTTCCCCTAGTTGATGAAAAGGGAATACTTCGTGGTCTGATTACCATTAAAGATATTGAGAAGGCAACCAAGTACCCTAATTCCACAAAGGATAAAAACGGCAGACTTCTTTGCGGTGCTGCTATTGGTGTTACAGCAGATGTTCTTGACAGAGCAGGCGCTTTACTTGATGCCGGAGCTGACTTCTTGGTTCTTGACTCTGCTCACGGCCATTCCAAAAATATAATCTCTTGTGTTGATAAGGTTAAATCTGCTTTCCCAAATTCACAAATTATAGCGGGTAACATTGCTACAGCTACCGCTGCCCGTGACCTTATTTCTGCAGGTGCAGACGCTGTCAAGGTTGGTATCGGTCCTGGTTCAATTTGTACGACTCGTGTTGTTGCAGGTATTGGTGTTCCACAGATTACAGCTATTTATGATGCCGCTTGTGCTGCTGCAGAAGCCGGAATTCCCGTTATCGCTGACGGCGGCATTAAGTATTCAGGCGATCTTGTTAAAGCTATTGCTGCGGGTGCATCTGTAATTATGATCGGATCACTCTTTGCAGGTTGTGAGGAATCCCCCGGAACCACTGAGATTTATCAAGGACGTCAATTTAAGGTTTATCGTGGTATGGGCTCTCTTGCAGCTATGGAAAGCGGTTCTAAGGATCGTTATTTCCAAGAAAACTCCAGAAAGCTCGTTCCCGAGGGAGTTGAAGGTCGTGTTCCTTATAAGGGCCCGCTTTCAGATACAGTATTCCAACTTATTGGCGGTCTTCGTTCCGGTATGGGATATTGCGGCTGTCCAACTGTTGCCGAGCTTCAGCAAAGAGGCCAGTTTGTTCGCATTACAAATGCCGGTCTTCGTGAATCACATCCCCACGACATCAGCATTACTAAAGAAGCACCAAATTACTCAAGTCAAGGTAATATATAAAAAATCTGATAAGTGCTGCAATCTTTTTTGCAGCACTTATTTTTATATTTTTTTAAAAAAGTATTGAATTATAGCGCATTTTGTGGTAATATATAAGTAAAGTTTAAATGCACTTTAATAGTAACAATAATATAACGGAGGATTATTTATGAACAATGTACGTCCTGAATCTATGGCTCGTATAAATACTCGTGAACTGGCTCTCAAATTTATTGACGAGCAAATTAAAGAGGTTCGTGCTCAAGTTGGAGATAGAAAGGTACTTTTAGCACTTTCAGGAGGAGTTGACAGCTCTGTAGTAGCCGCACTTCTCATCAAAGCAATTGGTAAACAATTATATTGTGTGCACGTTAATCACGGCCTTAT
>JAZNAB010000197.1:0-8749 GCA_045586285.1 Candidatus Flemingiibacterium sp.
TGATGACCCTTCTACGTGGACGGACTATAACTCTGCTTGCGAATACGCAAAGGAAAACGGTGGTGTTACCCTTGCTTACGCTCTTGACGGTAAAGACAATATCTGCTGTATCGACTTGGATAAGTGTATCAACAACGACGGTAATTATTCTGACCTTGCAAAAGAAGTAATGAGAAAGTGCGGTAAAACGTATATTGAAACTTCTTTGAGTGGGAAAGGTTTGCACTTTTTCGGTACGACAGACGGTATGGATGTAAGGACGTTCTCAAAGGACGGAGATATGGAATTTTACCAAAAATCGCACTTCATCGCTATGACGGGCGATGGCGCAGGCTATCAACGTTTTGAAAGCTTTGACAAGCCCGATATGAAAACTCTTATTGAAAGTAAATGCGATAAGCGAAGTGCTTTTAGTGGAGTGGGTAAAGGCGTTGAAGGACTTTCGTCAATGTCTGACCGTGACGTGGTAGAAAAGGCTTGTAAGTCTAAACACGGCGAAACTTTTAAGGCTCTTTATAACGGACAAGATTTGCAGAACAATCACAGCAATTCTGATATGTCACTTATGAACCGTCTTGCGTTTTGGTGCAACGGGGACAAGGAACAAATGCTCCGCATTTTTGCCACGAGTGGCTTGTTCCGTCCTGAAAAATCCCCCGATTATTACGAAGGTACGGCAATCAAAGCAATCAAGGATACGTCGGGACGATTTCAACCGAATACGTCGGGCAACAGTATTGCAAAGAAGCCGCCCGTAAACAATTCAGGTTCGGGCTTCGGTAAACGTTAAGGAGGAACTATGAAAAGAAAGAATATCAGAGATACCCCTGCGGAGCTTTTCGTTCCCGATGGGTACGAATTTGAAGATATTTACGATACCGACGATAACGATATGGATATGGGTAAACCCGTAATTGAAGAGGAGGTGACAGTTCACTTTGGAAGAAAAGGAGAGAAATAAAGCTTACGACAAGCTAACGCCGCAACGAAAACAAATCGTTGATGAGGTTATCAAGAATCTTGAAGATGGTGTGGGTTTGTGGCAACCCGGTTGGAGTATGCCGGGCGTTCCTGAGTCTGCTATCACGGGAAAGAAATATCGTGGTGTAAACAACTTCCTTTTGAGCTTTGTATCAATGCAAAGACAGTATTCAGACCCCCGATGGGCAACGTTCAATCAGATGAAAGAAAAGAATTGGACGTTCAAAACGGACGGAGAGGGTAAAAGTCTTGGCAAGGGTGCAGGTGTATCAATCGAATACTTTGAAATGCGAGATAAGGAAACGGGCAAACCTTTTGATAGAAAGGTGCTTGACGGACTTACCGCAGAAGAAAAGGAGAGAAATAAAGCTTACGACAAACTAACACCACAACGAAAACAAATCGTTGATGAGGTTATCAAGAATCTTGAAAGTGGAGTGGGTTTGTGGCAACCCGGTTGGAGTATGCCGGGCGTTCCTGAGTCAGCTATCACGGGCAAAAAGTATCGTGGTGTAAACAACTTCCTTTTGAGCTTTGTATCGTTGCAAAGACAGTATTCAGACCCCCGATGGGCAACGTTCAATCAGATGAAAGAAAAGAATTGGACGTTCAAGACGGACGAAGAAGGTAGAAGTCTTGGCAAGGGTGCAGGCGTATCAATCGAATACTTTGAAATGCGAGATAAGGAAACGGGCAAACCTTTTGATAGAAAGGTGCTTGACGGACTTACCGCAGAAGAAAAGGAAGATTATATCAAAGACCACGTTAGACCTATCCGAAAGTATTACACCGTATTCAACGGTGATGTTATCGAGGGTATTCCCGCTATTGAAAAGCGAGAGATTAACGCTAACGATAAGGTGGAAAGAGTTGAAAATCTTCTTACCTATTGGAGCGAAAACGAAGCAAAGATTATCTACGGTGGGCAAGATGCTTACTACCGAATATCGGCAGACGAAATTCACTTGCCCGAAAGAGAGCGTTTCTTCTCTATGCAAGAGTTCTATTCTACTGCTCTGCACGAGCTTGGACACTCTACGGGACACGCATCAAGACTTAACCGTGATATTCAAAATCTTTTTGGAACGTCTGATTATGCGATAGAAGAACTACGAGCAGAAATTGCTTCTATGTTCATCGAGCAAGACCTTGAAATTCAAGTGGACGAAGAACACAAGCGCAATAATAGTGCTTATATTTCCGCTTGGAAAGAAAGAATTAAGGACGACCCAAATGCTTTGTTTACGGCTATTGCCGATGCTGAAAAGATTGCAAAGTTCGTAGCAGAAAAGGAAAAAGCAAACGAAGCAAACAAGAAAAAGGCGGTTGAGCATTACGCCATTAAGCAAGAAGAAAATGCTTACGGAGAGGAAGTATATAAGGTATATATGGTTGCTCCATACGGTCAGGTTGCACTCGGTTTGAGTTATGGTTTTGCAAGCCGTGAAGCACTTATGACCGAATTTGAAAAAATGCAGGAACTTCCATTTTGGGCAGATAAAGAATTTGAAGAGTGTTCCTATGAAGAACTTCAAGCTCACAGTCTTGAAAGAGCCAAGAGCGAAGAAATCAAAGAAGAACAATCAGAGAAATTTATTCGTCCAAGTGAGATAGCGGCAAGGGCTTTGCCTACTACGGCAAGGCAAGTAAATATGTCTGAACGTGGCGTTGAAACTCTCACAAGAATGGGAGATAGAGATGTTGTCGAAAGGGCAAGCAAAACCAAAAACGGCGAAAAGTTTTCTCAACTGTATAACGGTGTTTCCGTTCTCGGAAATGAAGAAAAGGACGAGCGTTCCCTTATGTCAAGACTTGCGATGTTTTGCAACGGGGACAAGGAACAGCTTATGCGAATTTTCAAATCTTCGGGACAGTTCAGAGATGAAAAACCGAACTCTTTTTACGAGCAAATGGCAGACCAATCTATTAAGTTTGTAGAGCGAATAAAGGGAGAAACAAAGCCTATTGTTCCTTCTTGGGGCAAAGGCAAGCAAGGCTTAAACGCAAAAACTTAATGAAGCGTGAACGCCTAATATTAGTCCTAACGGTGGCAAACGTCTTGCTACTAATAGCGAGCGTTTGCTGCCTAATATGGACAGCAAAAAACAATAAGATATTTAATTCAATCGAGAAAGATTTTAGCTATGAAGAGTATGAAAACGGAAAGGTTGTATTGACCTTTAAGAACAATAAAACAATAACTTTTATCTTCGGAAAGAATAGTGTTAAAGTGGTTAATTCGTACCAAGCAACAAGCAAAGAAGAAAGCATTTCCGTAGCGTTATTTATCCGTTATTATACCCGATTAAACGGGATAGAAACAGCAAGAAGCAATACCGATTTCACAGGAGAGTACCGACTACATAACTGCCTTTATAAACTCGGATATAAGAGAAAGCAAACCGAAAGTGCGGACATTGATTATGTGAAAGATAGGCGGTGGTACGTGAACGTAGCTTCTACTTTTATCGGTTGGATAGGAATATAAAAATCAAAATTAAAGGAGAAATTTATGAAGGAAAAAATTTTTAAGGTAAGAGAAATTGATGGCATTGTCGTGAAGAATATGAGCGACAAGCAGGCGGGAGAACTTTACAAAGCAATTTGCGCTTACAACTTTAACAACGAGGACTATAAGGGCAAAGACCCCCTTGTAAAGAGTGTGTTTGAACTTATGAAGAACTCGTTTAACTACGATAAGTTTTGTAAAGAAACCGGCAAGATTGGCGGTGTAAAAAGTCAGATGATTCGCAGAGATAGCGATAATCTCGGCCCGTGCGTTGCACGTGCAATTATCGGCGGCGATATGGTGAACGAGATGTTCAAAAGTATCTTTGGCGATGCTGAAAATCCCGCAGAAATGAACAAAGTACCCGACTCAAAAATTCCCGAAAAAAGGGCAAAATGAGAAGCAGGTAAAGAGAATTGCCATAATCGTACGATTTTTGCCAATTCTGATGCACACCCCAAGCGGTGTGCGAACAATCGGGAAACCCGATTTTAGGAGGATTAAATGGGAAGAAAATGTCTTGAAAAAAACAAGAGAGGTAGTCGTTACGTTCGTCTTTTGAACGAAGATAATTGGCTTATCGTGGAGCGCTTGGAGAAACTTCCAAAATACAAAAACAGCTTTAACAAGATAGCCAACGATGCGTTAGATTACGGACTGCCGCTACTTCTCAAAGCAGAGTTTGGAGAGGAGGTGGAGTTAGAAAATCAAGCTCCCAACTTCGTACCGGCAAGCAACCCACGAGTGGTTGTTGAAACTATTGATGATAGACAAATCGAAGAAATTATTCGATTGCTTGAGGAACTTGTTCTCAATTCAAATATCAGCAAGTCTATCGTATCTTCGCTCTTGAACGCCAAGATTGATTCGCTCTACGGGAAGAATGTTAGGGCAGATAAATTGGAAGATGGAGCGTATAGAGAAACGCCACTCTACTTGTCGGATTACGAAGCTCGTATCCAAAGACGATTAAGAGAAAAGAAAAGGAGGTAATGAACTATCAGTAACCAACCTATAATTTTCGACCTTAAATATACACCGTATCGTTTAGGTAAAAACGCAACGGCAAAAGAGGTTGAAGCAAACCAAAGAGAGCGTGCTTTCTATGATATGAGTGGAAGCGAAAACATCTACAAATACATAATGACGGAAGGTAAACGTTCCGGCAAGAAAACGGCTCTTGAATATCTACAAAAAAATACGGGTGTGTTCAATCATAACGGAATGATTGGCAAGGAAGAAATCGAAGCTATGAAGAAACGAGCGCAGGAAAACAAGGGCAACTTATGGCACGGGTTCATTTCTTTAAGTGAAGAAGATTCACCCAAAATCGACACACCCGAAAAATGTATCCACCTTGTAAAGAGCGTATTCCCTACGTTCTTCAAGGAAGCACATCTTGGCGAAAAGAATATCGACCTTATGTGTGCTTTGCACTTGGATAGACCACATCACTTGCACATCCACTTCGTATTTTGGGAGAAAGAACCTAAATACAAAAAGAAAACCGAATATAGAGCAAAAGGGAAAATTTCGAGAGAAGCTATCGACAATGCCTTCGTTAGACTTGGCTTGTTTGTCGGTGAGGATAAGGGTACTTTGTATCAAGCAAGAGATAAATCGTTACAAAGATTAAGGGAAATGACTGCTATCAAAACTGCTATGTCAAGCCGTGAAGATATTGAAGAAAAAATCCTTTCACTTGCAAAGGCTCTTCCGAAAACGGGACGTCTTTCTTATGGCAGTAAAGATATGGAAAAGTTTCGTGGGCGGGTAGATGAAATCGTTAAGCTTATTCTTGACTACGACAAGGAAGCTCGTAAAGCCGATTTGGATTTTTACCGAACTCTTGACGAGAAAAAGAAAATCATATCGAACATCTGCGGTAATCCGTATGCTTTCTCGGTAGGTAAATCAAACCCGGAAGCCGTTGAAAAGGAACTTCCGAAATATCACCACAAGATAGATGAAAGGCACATAAAAATAGTGGAAGAAATCGAAGCGGACTATAAACGCAGACAAGGTAATTTGGTTTTGAATCTCGCAAAGTTTATAAGACCTGAATACTACGAGCGAAACAAGAACGTCAAGTACAAGGCTAACGACAATAGGCTCAAACGAAAATTGGCGATGTCCAAGATTGCATTGACGAAGCACTTTAACAAGTTCTTCAATTCCATCGGTAGAGAGTTCCGTTTGTTTGAACGTGACTTCTCTAACCGCTTGCAGATAATCGAAGAAGAAATGAAACAAGAAAAGCTACGTCAAGAGCAAGAAGCCAAGCGCAACGCAAGAAAGGAGGACTTTTATAAAAAGTGAGAAATCAAGCAATAAAGCACAAGAAAAAGAAATCTCATAAGTCAGGGATAGTGATATGGACTTTTATCTTTGCCTTGATATTTGTTGGCGTGATGAGCTTATTCGCCTATTTCGGTTATGAGAGTATTGGCAGCATCGTTCAAGAAAGAAACTTTTGGCTGATTAACGGTGTTATAGACGGACTTATTTTAGTTGCGTTTCTACTTATGTACCGTGTTGATGCTCAAAATATCGCTATGAACGAAAATGACCTTGAAGATACCGAGTGGCTAACCGTTAAGAAGTTGAAGAAAATGAAAGAGTTTTCCGTAATGGATTGGGACGGTGTAGCGAAAAAGAACGACGGTATTGTTATTGGAGCGGAAAAGAAAGGCAAAAACGACGTTGAAATTATTACGACAAGCCAACTTCACGCTCTAATCGTTGGTACGACGGGTTCGGGTAAAACAACGGGCTTCGTTGACCAAAATATATCGGTGTTAGCCAAGACCGTCGGGAAACCGAGCTTGGTAATATCCGACCCGAAAAAGGAACTTTATGAGAAGCACGCAAAACATCTTGAAAAGGAAGGCTATAAGATTTCCGTGCTTGATTTGCGTGAACCTTACTCATCTGCACGTTGGAATCCTATGAATGTTTTAATTCGTAGAATAAGGCTTGTTAAAGAGCTTGAAAACAACTGCGAAAATCGTGACGGTAAGTATTATGGGGCAGGAGAAGTTTTCCTTTCTTACCGTGATGCGAGAACGAGAGTTCAAGAACTAAAAGACGAAATATACGAGAACGCAATGGACTTGGTATATACGCTATGCCCCGTACAAAACCGTGACCAACCTACGTGGGAAGAAGGTGCAAGAAATCTTATCTTTGGGTTAGTGCTTGCCTTTTGTGAGGACTGTATTAAGGGAAAGATAGACGAGAAACAGCTACTACTCTTCAACATCTATCACAACATAACCAAATACTGCTCGGAGGACACTACACAATTACGAGAGTATCTGCTTGAAGGCAGGGACGAGTTCTCAAAGGTAAGAGGACTTGTAAACACCGTTTTAATCACGTCGGATAAAACGCTCACGAGTTATCTTTCAGAAGTAAACAGCTATATGCAACAGCTTTCTGACGATGGTATTTTGTCGCTTACAAGCGAGAACGACCTTGACATCGTAAATATGGACGAAGAGCCTAACGCAGTCTTTATTATCGTTCCCGATGAACGTTTTACAAGACACCGTTTCGTAACGTTGTTCATTACTCAGATGTATAAAGAGCTTGTAGAAAAGGCGAACCTAAACCTACGCCGCAAGCAAAAAGATACGGCAATTTTGAAGAGAAATACGTACTTCATTTTGGACGAGTTCGGTAACTTACCTAAATTTGAGAACATCGAAGGTATGGTAACGGTTGCCCGTTCACGTGGTATTCGCTTTCTATTCGTTTTACAGAGCTTTTCACAGCTCACAGCTAAATACGGAAAAGATATAGGCGATATTATCAAAACCAACTGTAACGTAAAAATCTTCATTGGTTCAGATGATAGCGAAACGAGAAAAGAGTTTTCAGAACTTTGCGGACAAAAGAAGATTAAAAACTTCTCCGTAAACACTAATGCTGAAAATCCTGCATCAAGTAACACCGGCGCTTCTAATCAACCGCTAATAACAGTCGGTATGTTGGAGCGATTAAATGGTGATGAAAAGGGCGATGCAATCGTTTCCGTTCGTGGCTATGAACCTATTTGGACTGTATTCACTCCTTCGTATGAACTCAAAAAGATTTATTTCAAAGAAGGTAAAGCGGATATATCCAAGCGTGAAGCCGTTCTTTTCGACAAGAGCGAATATGTCTTTGATATTGATAGCAAGGGACAAAGTATCGAGGATAAGCTACTTGATGCCATAGAAGAAGCTGACTACAAGGTTGAGAAAATGGAAGAGGATAAAGCCTTAAAGTTGGAAGAGTTAGACCGTAAATGGGTTGCCATAAATGATGAAATTCACAAAAAGTTGAACGACTTTGTGGCGATACTTTCGGGAAGAGATTCTAAAACAGTTCTCTCGTTAGCTCTTGAAAACAAAGCATTGTTCTTATACACCATTATGGACTCATATAACCAAAGCGATGCTTTCCGAATCCGCAATATGGCTGACTTTATTTCAAGAAAAACACAAGAGCTTGAAGATTTACAAACAAGCGCAACAAAGTAAAAAAAGGAGGATAGAAATTGAAAAAGACTAAAAGAAAAATCCTACATCTTGTCTTGGCTTTCGCCTTGATGTTTGTAGGTGGTACGGCAATGATGGGATTTACTGATGCAAATGCCGCCTTTGCCGCCGAAGCAAATCAAGTTTGTTCGCACGAATACGATACGTTTGTTGTTGCTTCTTCTTGTACGGATAGGGGTTATACGCAATATACTTGTAGCCTTTGTGGTGACAGTTACCGTGATAATTACGTTGACGAAGAAGGACACAGTTTTACTGACGTATTGGTAGAACCTACTTGTACCCATAAGGGTTATACATCGCATTTTTGTAACAAGTGTGGCTATGAATACGCAGACAATTACGTAGAAGCTCACGGACATTATTACGAAGATGAACTTGTAGAACCTACTTGTACTACGGCAGGATACACAACTCATACTTGTACGATTTGCGACGATTTTTACGTTGATAACGTGATTCAGCCTGATGGACACGCTTTCTTGTTAGACGTAATCGAAGCAACTTGTACGGAAGGTGGTTATACCGTTTTCACTTGTGAAGTTTGCGGTCATTCTTACGAAGATAATATCGTAGAAGCAAAAGGACATAATCATCAGACGAGTGTAGTTGCACCCACTTGTGTTTCGTATGGTTTCTCCGTTCATCTCTGCTCCGATTGTGGAGATAGATACGTAACGGAATACGTAAATCCTACGGGACACGACTTTGAAAA
>JAZNAB010000198.1:0-4128 GCA_045586285.1 Candidatus Flemingiibacterium sp.
TTCAATATAATTTTTAAGCTCACTGTAGGTAGTACAATGCTCCTCTTTGTTTTCCTTATAAATGTAAACTGCCTTATCTCCGAAGTTTTCGGCAGAGTGGAGAATTGAATCACGTAGGCTTATAACCTCACGGGGATCTTCTCTATCTAATTTCTTCATTTAAGTTTATTTCCTTAGCAAATATATTTGCCCACAGGGCGAAGTCGAAAACTAACAATACAATTATAATTATACAATAACAGAATGTGTTTGTCAATAAGTTTAACCGATTTCTCGTGTAAGCTGCATAAGCTTATTTTTGTCACTCTCGCAAAGATATGGGCTAAGTGCATAATATACAGATTTATGGTAATCATTAAGCTTTTTAACATCGCTTCTATCCATTATATCGGGTATAATTCCCTCAAGGTCTATCGGACAGAATGTAAGGTTTTCAAAGTTCATAAACTGACCATATTCATTGTGAAGAGCTTTTTTTGCAATAAGCTCATTTTCAATACGAATACCGTGGCTACCCTCAACGTATACTCCGGGCTCATCGGTAGTAATCATACCTTCTTCAATGACAGCATCGCCACGCAGCCAATGGAAACGGTTAGGGCCTTCGTGAACGGAAAGTAAATATCCGACGCCGTGACCTGTTCCGCAGCGATAGTCAATACCGATTTCCCATAAAGGTTCACGGCAAATAATATCTAAAGCTGAACCGGTTGCACCTTCAAGGAAGGTTAAGTTTGCAAGGCGAAGCATACCGATAGCAGTTCTGGTGTAATGCTCCTTGATTTCATCGGAGATTTTACCGAGAATAAAAGTTCTTGTAATGTCTGTAGTACCTTCAAGATACTGTCCGCCGGAGTCGACAAGAAGCATTGGTACTTCTGCATTTTTGTCAATTTTGGCAAAGCTATCCTCGGTTGCGCTGTAATGCATCATAGCAGCATTTGCACCGAAAGCACAAATAGCGTCAAATGATTCACCGACAAAGTGAACGCCAACCTTATCCGCCGCTTCTTTTCTTAAATTAAGAAGATATTTTTCAAGGGAAAGTTCATCAAATTCCTTGTCGCCGAACTTAAGCTCAAGCATCATTTTTGTAAGAGCAAGTCCGTCGGCAATATGACAGCGTCTAAGGTTTTCAATCTCTATTTCATTTTTCTTGGCTTTAAATATAATCTTATGTGTAGGTTCATTTATGATTTTACAATCAGAAAGTGCACAAACAACTGCTTCCGAAATTGCCGCTTTATCAAGAGTTACACAAAGACCTGAAAGCTTTTTGAGTTCAGTATAAAAATCACCGTACGGCATTACTTTGACATTGCCGCTTTGGAGCTTGTCACGAATACCGGAGATTGCCGCTTCATCAGCAAAAAGTATATCTTCTTTTTCTGTAATAATAGAAAACGACAGAAAAACAGGGGTGTTTTTAACATCGTTTCCTCTTAAGTTATAAAGCCAGGCAATATCGCAAAGCCCTGAAAGTACAAGGGCATCGCATTTTGTGTTTTTAAGAACTTCACGAACCTCTTGAAGTTTATCTGTATGGCTTTTTCCCGCATATGAAATATCAAGCTGCCATATTTCAGATGATGGGATTTTTGGCCGGTTTTCCCAAATTAGCGCAGGAAAGTCGATATCGGTAAAAAGCTTTGTTCCGTCTGGGAGTTTTTTTCTTATTGTATCTGCAATCTGAGCAGAAACACACTTACCGTCGAAAGCAAGTGTTTTATATTTTTTTTGCGTATCCTCAAAAAGAGATGCTATAAATTCTGTCGGTGTTGGCACACCCTCACTGCCTGAACGCATAAGTGTTATTGTGCTTCCTTCGAGCTGTTTTTCAGCTTGGATATAGTATCTTCCGTCGGTGAAAAGTCTTGCATCGTCAGCTGTAATTACAAGTGTTCCGGCAGAGCCTGTAAAACCTGAAATATAGGCACGAGATTTAAAGTAATCACCTACATATTCGGATTGGTGATAATCGTCCGAGGTAATAAGAAGTATGTCTGCACCTTTATTTTTCATATGCTCTCTTAGAGCTTTTAGTTTTTCCTGGGTGTTCATTTGTTTTCTCCTGTTTACTTGAAATCGGGGGCAGGTTTAAAATCAAGTTCTGTCATTTTTGCTTCCGAATAAGTTAATATCTCACTGTCAAGAGATGCATTATATATGGAAAAGGTTTTGTTCATAGCATCTTTTGAAGAAACATTGCCAATATAGAATATGTCAAGGAAAAGTCCTTTTAAATCTGTAAAATCAATACCATTATAAACTACTCTTCTGACTTCGTGAAAAGGAAGACTTTTTTCTGCATAAACGTAATCTTTGTAGATGTTTCCTTTTGTATCAGATAGAACATATACAAAAACCTCGCCTTCCGGTCGTTCTTCAAGATTATGCTCAGCCATAAGTGCATTGATTGTAGAACGTTTGTTGTATCTTACGGTTAACTGTACTTCGCCCGTAGCCTCGGAAAGTATAATTGATGATACGTGATAAAGTCCGTCTGTATCAAATTCATCTATCGGTTCTTGGTGAAGTAAAGTAATCTCACCGTCCTCAAGCTTCGACATTATGCTTTCTGTAAAGGTAACACCGGAAAAATCCTTTGGAATTCTCATCGCATAGTTCTTTAAAATAATCATAGCAAAGGTGGAAATTATAACAATTGATGTAAGTAATTTTAAAATAAAAAGAATAATTTTCTTTGGTGTAAATCGTTTTAAGCTTTCCTCGTATTCATAGTAATCCATTTCTTCCATAAAATATATCTCCGTTTAATAATTTATTAATCCATTATATTCGATTATAACATATTTTTAAAAAAAATTCAAGCAAAATTATAAGACTAGACTTGAAAAATAGTATGAACATATGTTATACTATATGTATAATGGTTATTTTTGTTTATTAAATCGATTCGACACAAGCCGATTTGATGTTTAAATTGTGTAGTGTGAGCCCAAAAGGGCAGAAAGGAAGCTTTTTTAAAAAAGCTGCGGTTATAAAAATGGAATACAGAATTTCAAACAAGATGAAGAATTTAAAACCCTCTGCTATAAGGGAAATTTTCAAAGCACTCAGCGACCCGACTATCATTTCTTTGGCTGCAGGCAACCCTGCTCCAGAATCATTCCCCGTAGATGATCTTGCACGTATTTCTGCAGATATCTTTGCCTCTGAGCCGTCGGTTGCTCTTCAGTATGGAATTACAGAGGGGTATGTTCCGCTTCGTCGTGATGTTGAAGCAAGACTTTCTTCTCGTTTTAATATTAATACAGAAAATAATATGACAATTATTACGTCAGGCGGCCAACAAGGTATTGAGCTTCTTTGCAAAACTATGTGCGACGAGGGCGATACTGTAATTTGCGAAAATCCGAGTTTTATTGGAGCGCTTAATGCTTTTCGTTCCTGCGGCTGCAATACTGTCGGTGTTCCACTTGCAGAGGACGGAATTGATCTCGATATGCTTGAGGGAACTATGAAGGCTTGTCCACGTGCAAAGATATTATATTTAATCCCAACTTTCCAAAATCCTGCGGGAACTTGTATGAGTCTTGAAAAACGCAAAGCTGTACTTGAGCTTTGTAAGAAATACGGAATTATTATACTTGAAGATAATCCTTACGGTGAGCTTCGTTTCAGAGGAGAAGAAATACCAACAATCAAGAGCCTTGATAATGACGGAATTGTTGTTTACAGCGGCTCTTACAGTAAGATTTTATCTGCAGGTATGCGTATTGGGTTTTCTTGCGGCCCGGAAGATATTATGCAGAAAATGGTTGTTGCAAAGCAGGTTGAAGATGTTCATACCAATCAATTTTTCCAGATGCTCTGTCACAGATACATATCTGAATGTGATATTGACAAGCATATTGACGGTATACGTGCACTTTATAGAAGAAAGTGCGATCTTATGCTGTCGGAACTTGATAAGAATATGCCAAGCTCTGTGAAATACACCCGTCCGGACGGTGGTTTGTTTGTATGGGCTACTTTGCCTGATAATATTTCACAGCCTGAGTTTATAAAAAAGGCGATGGAAATGAAGGTTGCTGTTGTTCCGGGACAAGCTTTTAACTGTGATACAAACGCTCCCTCGCAGTGTTTCCGACTAAACTATTCTAC
>JAZNAB010000199.1:0-3836 GCA_045586285.1 Candidatus Flemingiibacterium sp.
AGAACGTCAGATTAAAAATTCCACTGATGCTATAGTTATTTGCGGAACTACGGGTGAGTCCTCAACTCTTACCGATGACGAACATAAGGAATGTATACGTTTTTGTGTTGAAAAGGTTGCGGGACGTGTTCCGGTAATAGCAGGCACGGGCTCAAATGATACCGATTATGCCATTGACCTTTCAAAATATGCCTGTGATGTCGGCGTAGATGCACTTTTGCTTGTAACTCCATATTATAATAAAGCTACACCTAAAGGACTTATAAAAAGTTTTACTCAAATTGCAGATGCTACCACAAAGCCGATAATTCTTTATAATGTTCCCTCACGTACGGGTGTGAATATAACACTTCCTGTTTATCGTGAACTTGCAAAACACGAGAGAATTGTTGCAACAAAAGAAGCAAGTGGAAACATCAGTGCTATTGCCGAAATTGCCGCTGAGCTTGGCGACAGTCTTGATATTTATTCAGGAAATGATGACCAGATTGTACCTATTCTTTCTCTTGGCGGAAAGGGTGTTATTTCTGTTCTTTCAAACGTTGTTCCTAAGGAAACTCACGATATTTGCAGACTCTGGTTTGAAGGAAAGACAAAAGAGTCCGCAGCACTTCAGTTAAAGCTTTTAAATCTTGCAAACAGTCTTTTCTGTGAAGTAAATCCGATACCGGTAAAAACTGCTATGTCGTTGATGGGCTTCTGCTCTGAAGAAATGCGTCTGCCTTTATGTGAAATGGAGGAGGCTAATAAGGCAAAGCTTAAAGCTGTTCTTTCATCTTACGGAATTATCTGATTTTTAAGGAAAGGAAACCACGGATGCAAGTCCGTAGGTAAATAAAATGAAGGAAATTAGAATACTTTTGTCGGGCGCAATGGGGCGTCTTGGAAGCGCAGTCAGAGCTGCTGCCAAAGAGGATAAAAGATATAATGTTGTTGCAGGAATTGATGTTGTTCCCGCTGTAACAGATATTCCGATTTTTACAAATCCGGCTGATGTAAACTTAACTTGCGATGCAATAATAGACTGTTCACATCATACCGCAGTTACACCGCTTCTTGAGTATGCAATAAAAAATAACATTCCAACTGTAATTTGCACAACCGGACATACTGAAGAAGAAACCGCTCTTATACATAAAGCGGCTGAAAAAATCCCTGTTTTTTATTCTAGAAATATGTCACTTGGAATTAATCTTCTAATTGAACTTGCAAAAAAAGCGGCCTCAATTCTCGGAGATGATTTTGATATAGAGATTATTGAAAAGCATCATAACAAAAAGCTTGATGCGCCAAGCGGTACAGCTTTGATGATTGCAGACGAAGTTCAGAAATCTGTTAATTATGATACCGAGTATATCTACGAGCGTCAGTCTAAAAGACAGCCGAGGGCTAAGGGGGAAATTGGTATAAGCTCAATTCGTGGCGGAACAATTGTCGGTGAACACGATATATTATTTGCGGGTACAGATGAGGTGATCACAATTAGCCACAGCGCAGCTTCCCGTGAGGTTTTTGCAACGGGAGCACTCAGGGCAGCGGCTTTTATTGCCGGTAAAGATGCTGGTTTTTATAATATGTCAACTCTTGTAAGTGAAAAATAATACATTTTTATAGCTGAAGCGATTGCTTCAGCTATTTTTTTTGGTTTTAACGGTAAAAAAATACTATTTTTCCAAAAGAATAATTTTTTTTTACTTTCTCCCCATAATTCGACAAAATATTGCTGAAACATATGCTATACTGTTTGCACAAAAGCTAAAAGAAAGGACGTTTATATTGCTTTATGGAAAATAGTGATAACAAAATTCTATGTTCAATAATAGGGGAAAACCCAAGCGAATCTCTTTTTGGTTATGATGAAGAATACCCCCTGTGCGCTAAGATGAAGTACAAGCTTGTAAACGCTATTCAAGGTGTAATCTCAAGCGGCTGCAAGTGCTTTTGTACAACCCTTGAAGAAGGAGCTGCGATGTGGGGAGCTGAAGCTTGTGAAGCAATTAAATGCCTTGGCGGAGATATAGAGATGAGAGTCGCTCCAATATCTGAGGAGCAGGCAAACAGATGGCACCCGGAGCGGCGAGAAAGATATTATCGGCTTATTGAAGGGGCTGATAAAGTAATCACCTCTGAAGATGAGATTTTTGGGGAAGACTACATATTTGCTAATTCAAGTCTGATTATTGTTCTTGGCGACCGCACACTACCACGAATATCCGCTTTAATTAAACGTGCAAAGGAATTGGAAATTCAGCTTTTATATGCATAATTTAAGAAGATTGAATTATGTATTTATCTCGTGTGTCAGTAACATTATCGATGGCATATTTTATAATTGAGGGTATATCAGCTTAAAGCTATATTCCTCATTAATTCACAATGGAAAGGATGAACGGTATGAAAAAATTCATCCGTGTAGGAATAGGCTCTGTGACATATGCCATAGAGGCAAGGGAACTCCTTTCAAAATACGGTATAAATTCGGGTATTGTAAGGTTAAGGCAGGGGGAATCCCCAAGAGGATGTGCTTTTGGTCTTATAATACCGATGGGTGTATATCAGTCTGCGGCTTCTCTTATGACTAAGGCTCAAATCAACTTTATAAGACTTAACTCATAGTAAGCTGTAAACAGGGAGAGATACACGATGATATATTTAGATAATGCCGCCACAAGCTATCCGAAGCCATCTTGCGTAGTTCGGGCGGTAACAGACGCTAATCTGCGATGCGGCAACTCGGGAAGAGGAGGACACAGATTAGCTATGAATGGGGCTGACGTTATTTATAGTTGCAGAAAGTCAGCTGCAGAACTTTTTAATACAGTACCTGAGAGGGTAATTATTACAGCTGGAGCAACTCATTCACTTAATATGGCGATAAATCCACTGAAAGATTCAGAGGGAGCAATACTGATTAGCAATATTGAGCATAATGCGGTAGTTCGTCCTGCGGTTGCAACTAAAAAGGAAGTCAGAGTATTTGATGCTTGTCTTAATCTTATGGGCAATGAAAGAGTTGAGGCTATTCTCAAAAGTATAGACAGCATTTCTGATGGGGCATCGGCAGTAATAATGACAGGAGCATCAAATATTTGCGGTGCTGATATGCCTGTTAAAGAGGTAGGAGAGTACTGTAAAAAAAGAGGAATTTTATTTATTGTCGACGCCGCCCAAGCAGGTGGCGTTTATGATATCGATATGGTTCGTGACAATATTGATATTCTTTGCTTACCTGGACATAAGGGTTTGTACGGTCCGATGGGCTGCGGCCTTATGTTGCTTGCAGAGGGCGTTTTGCCACCGCCTTTTATGCTTGGCGGAAGCGGAGTAAATTCGATGTCAACAAATATGCCAAGTTTACCGCCTGAGAGGTACGAAGCGGGAACACTTCCTGTTTGTCTTATTGCCGGACTTAATTCGGGAATTGAATATGTAAGACAAATTGGGATTGAAAATATTCGCAGTCACGAAGAGTTTTTAGCCGAATATTTAAAGGCTGAGCTGATATCAATGAAGGTTAAGGTTTTTGCTCCCGAGCACAAAGGCGGAATCGTTCTTTTTAATATTTACGGAATGTCCTCGGAAGATGTAGCAGGTGCTTTAGACGCTTTTGGAATTTGTACCAGAGCAGGACTTCACTGTGCTTCTCTTGCTCATAAGGCGCTTGATTCTGATGGGGCTGTAAGAATAAGCTTTGGAGCTACAAATACTATTGGGGAAGTTAAAGCATTATTAAATGCCCTCAAGGCAATTTGCAAATAAGATTACGGTGCACCTTGGTTAAGGTGTACCGTTTTTTTGTTTTGGAATAATGTATTATATAACTTATCTCTCTTTAC
>JAZNAB010000200.1:0-6804 GCA_045586285.1 Candidatus Flemingiibacterium sp.
CAGGTTCAAGCAATAATAGTAACGACAATAACGGTGTCGTTGATTCTTCAAACAACGCCGAAAACGGCATTGTAGGCGATGGAACAAACGATGATACGGGTATGGGAACCTGGGGCATCATAATTGCAATTATTATAATTGAAATTGTCGCACTTATTTTTTACGCCATTTTTTCCAAAAGGAAATAACTTTCAAAAACTACAAATACTTTTAAAGGGGTTGTTTTTTCAAAATAAAACAACCCTTTTTATTTTCCGACACAGAAATGGTGGAAGATTCCATCAACAATCTCCTCGCTGACACGCCTTCCGTCAAGCTCACCTAACTCACAAAGAGCCGCTTCAAGCTCAAAGCCTGCCGTATCAGAGCCAAATCCGCTTTGTATACACTTTATAGCAGCCTGCACATACGAAAGGGTTTTTGTTACCGAAGCATTCTGACGTGCATTTATCACAACCGCCTTATTATTATAATCAAGCTCACCCTCAGCAAACAAATGGCAAATTTTATCTTTAAGAGCATCTACTCCGTTTGTTTTGTTGTCATTTATTCCTGCAGAGGTCTGCAAAACATCTTCAAATACGCCAAAGACTTCTAAATCCGAGGCGGAAATTTTCCCTTTGCAGTCGCTCTTATTTAATACGGCAAGTTTTACTGCCCGTGTTTTTGATATTGTATCTATAAGCTCTCTATCCTCGTTGTCAAGGGGACGGGAGCTGTCGAAAACCGCAAGAATAAGCTCTGCTTCGCCAAGCTTTTCAAGAGAGCGCTCAACACCTATTTTTTCGACCTCATCATCTGTCTTGTGAATACCGGCAGTATCGCATAAACGCAAAATTATCTTATTACAGTTAACGCTTTCTTCAATAGTATCCCGTGTAGTACCGGCAACATCGGTCACAATCGCTCTGTCACGCCCTACAAGACGGTTTAAAAGAGAGGATTTGCCTGTATTGGGCTTTCCTGCAATTACTGTAGGTATGCCCTCGAAAACGGCTCTGCCGACCTTATATGAGCCCGAAAGCTCACAAAGCTCCCCTTCAAGAAGATAAAGCTCCGACAAAACCTCGTCTTGACTCAGAATAGTCAAATCTTCGTCAGGAAAATCTGCACCTGCATAAACGTTGGTAACAAGTGTGCATATTTTTTCATACAAAAAATCGCATTTACGCTTGAAAACGCCCTTTTCACTTGCCGATGCAAGTTTTAACTGCTCGTCGTTTTCAGCATCTATTATAAGCCCGACCGCTTCCGCCTGTGACAAGGAAAGTTTGCCGTTTACATAAGCACGCTTTGTAAACTCTCCCGCCGCTGCAGGCTCAGCTCCAGACTCAAACACTGCAGACAAAACCTTCTCGGTAATCAGTATTCCGCCGTGACAGCTTATTTCAACTACGTTTTCGCCCGTATATGAATGAGGCGCTCTGAAAACTGTAAATATTCCGTCGTCAATACGCTCTTGGCCTTTTATTATATCTCCATATACAACCTTGCCGCTCTCTGCCTCTTCCAGCTTTTTTTTGCTCCTTGAACAAAACACTTTTTCGGCAATTTTAATAGCTTCATCGCCTGATATGCGTATTAAAGCTACTCCCCCTCTGCCAAAAGCGGTTGAGATTGCGGCAATCGTTTTGTCAGTATACATATTAATCTCCGTTTCATAAACTTTGAAGAATGTAAAAGGGGCTGCAGCATTATTTACAGCTACAACCCCGCTTATTTTTAATTTTCAGAGCTGTCCGTACCCTCTGTGCCTACAATACTGTTTATATATTCATCAAAATCCTTAAACTTCTTAGGCTGCTCTCTCTGGGGCTTCTCTTTAGAACCGTATGTAGATATCAAATCTGACAATTCTTCATCGGAAAGCTTTTCTCCGTCATCATATATAGGAGCTGTCTTTTCTTTTACCTTATTCTTAGCTGCATCACGGCGTCTGTCAGAACGGCGGGAGCCTAGTCTCTCGGAGCGCTCCGATCTTTTTGACGGCACACTGAACCCGTTGCTTTCAAGGTAAATTACCACTCTTCTTGTTTCATCTGTTCCGATAGAATTTGTGGATACGCCTTCATACGACTGAACTTCTGAATGAATTATTCTTCTTTCAAAGGGCGGCATTGGCTCAAGCATAACATTTTTTCCGGTCTTTTTTACCTTTTTCGCCATACGTCCTGCAAGAGCTCGGAGAGTCGCTTCTCTCTTCTCCCTGTAGTTTTCAATATCAATGCTTATATGAACATAATCTCTTGACTCTTCCTCTTCTCTCTTGTTTGCGGCAAGATTTGTTAAGTACTGAAGAGCCTCAAGAGTATCTCCGTGATGACCTATAAGAACACCCGCTTCTTCGCCGTCAATGGTGATTTTGCAGTCGTTTTTACGGGTTTCGCAATATTCAACCTTTGCGTCAATTTCCATATCGGAAAGAATAAGATCTATAAAATTCTTGGCAATCTCTTGTCCGTCAATATTCTTTTCAACCTTTATTTTTGCCGGTGTTGAGCCGATTCCGAGGAATCCGCTCTTTTCCTGCTCGATCACTTCATATTTTATTTTATCTGCCGGAATTCCAAGCTCTCGACTTGCTTCTTCAAGGGCAAGTTCTATGCTTTTACCGGTATATATAACTTCCGTTTTCACAGTTATTTTCCTTTCATAACAAGGCTTGACACCTTTTAGTCTTCTTTCTTATCTTCGCTCTGGGTTTTCTTTACAGATGGGCGATCGCTTTCATCTTTAAGTGCCGGTGCGTCCTTTTTTCCTTCAATCTCCTTGATTTCAGGCTTTGCGGGCGCTTCCTCTTCTTCATCTTCTTCGTCAATTCTGTGGAGAGAGCGAACCTTCTTTTTTTCTTTTTTCTTAGGCTCTTTTACGTTAAATTCACGCTCAGCAGCTTTGTAGTCTTCATCTGTAAATCTCGGAATCGGCATTACTTTTGCTAAAACTATTGTCTGAATTACGGAAAGAATGTTTCTGTAAATCCAGTAAAGTCCGATTGCAGCCGCAACGGTAAACGTGATATATACCGAGAGAAGCGGCATTGAGAGCTGCATAATCTTCATTGACATATCATTCTGCTGTTCGGGATTTGCATTATATGCAAATTTCTTTGTTATCCACGTGGTTGCAAGGGTTATTATCAATGTGAACAGCGGAATCAGTAAAAGCGCATTGAAATTTGTAAAGCTCGGAACTTGTGATAAATCCATACTTCCGCCGAATACAGTAAAATTCGGGAGTATTCCTTCTGTAATATAAGCCTCGCCGTTTTCGTTTACAATATCAGCAAATTTTTCAATACCAAGCTCTTTTATTTTTGTAATAAGATCGATTTCACGAACTCTTACACCCTCAGCGAAGGTTTCAAGGCTTGTCAATTCAAAAACTCTTGTCTGAAATGAAGCTATAACTTCCTTTCCAAAGCCGCAAATATACTTAAGAGGACTTACAACAACGTTGTAAAGAGCCAAAAGAATCGGCATTTGGATAAGAAGCGGCAAACAACCACCCATTGGATTAAAGCTTTCTCTTTGATAAAGTTCCATAATCTCGTTATTCAGCTTTTGCTGGGTAACTTTATCGTTTCTTCCTGCATATTTTTTTCTAATAGCCTTAACTTTAGGATCAAGCTTTGCCTGCTTAATTGTATTCTTTTGCTGTTTTATTCCAAAAGGCAAAAGCAAAACCTGAAGAATTATAGCGAAAAACAAAAGGGCAAGAGCATAGTTTTGTGTTAATTGATAGCAAAGCTTAATAATAAAGCCAAGCGGTACATTGATTATATCCATCATTTCCTGTATTTTACCTCCAAGCCGCTTATTTAAAGCAAACTTTTATTATTTCTTCTTTTTTTCGGGAACGGGATCGTACCCGCCCTTTCCGAAGGGATTGCACCTCAGTATTCTCCATATAGTAAGAAAAAAACCAACTATAAATCCCCTTTCTAAAAAAGCTTTCACCGCATACTCTGAACAGGTAGGAGTAAATCTGCAGCAGGGTTTTTTTAAAGGTGAAATATATTTCCTGTAAAGATTTATTAGAAAAACCATAACATATTTCATAATAAAAATACCGTTTTTATCAGTTTTTTCCCTTTATCATACCGAGATTCTTGAAGGCGATAGAAATGTCCGAGGCAATATCCGTAGACTTTGCCCTTACAATTCCTCCTCTTGCAACAATTACAACCAAAAATCCCACTTTTACAGGATTTTTTTCAAAAACTTGTCTGTAGCCTTCTCTCATTATTCTTTTGGCACGGTTTCTTATTACCGCACTCCCAAGCTTTTTGGTTACGGTAAGACCGACACGGTTATATCTTTTCTTCTGAGGATTTTCCCTCTCAAGTCTTGCAGCAGCATAATCAGGTAAAACGTAAACAATTACGTTCCGTGCCACATATTTTTTACCCCGGCTGTATGCCTTTGAATAAAGATGGTTTTCCCGAATTGCTCTGAGCTTCAACTTCTTAACCGTATCCTTTCAAAGAAAAAATTTTCTCCCATAATACAATAAAAACCACCGAAACGGGTTTACTTCCCGACATCTTCGGAGGTTTCTTGCAGCGCTCTTGCAAGGTTTTTCTTGCAAAGATTTGTTCTTATAAAGACTTACTCTTTTAAAGACTTACTCTTTTAAAGACACACCTCTATACGCCCCGTATTAATACAGGACGTATATCGGCAAAATGAAATTCAAACTCAGTAGGTGAGCTGCTTTCTTCCCTTGGCACGTCTTCTTTTGAGTACCTTTCTTCCGTCAGCGGTTTTCATTCTCTTTCTGAAGCCGTGCTCCATTTTTCTCTGACGCTTTTTAGGCTGATAAGTTCTAAGCATTATTGCACCTCCTTAAACATACGGAAACTAACATCATTTATGATGAATGTCAACTTTTATTAAAAATAACGATAAGCCTACACAATATCACAATATATTATACACAATAACAAGTCCGTTTGTCAAGGGCTTTTTTAAAAAAACTTTTTTATACTTTAATTTTCACCTCAAAATCTGCTCTGATTTTTTAAATAATGTGCCATTTTATTAATAAAAATACTTGAAATTTTAATTGTTTTATGATATAATATTTTTAAGTGTATATTATATTAAGGAAAATAATTTCAAAAAACATTAATTTGAAATATAAAATATATTAAAAAAACGAAAGGAATAACAAAGATGAAATCCTTTGACGATTTATGGGCACGTGTTGCCGCCAATCTTTGCAATAAATATGGCGAAACCATCTCTGATCTTTGGTTTACTTCCCTCACTCTTTACGATCTCAGTGACGATCTTGCAATAGTTATCTGCGATATGCCCTACAAATATAAAATTTTAAAGAGTAAATACTTAGAACCGATAAACGACGCAATAAATGAAGTGCTCGGCTTTAACGTAAAACTCATAATCGTAGATAAAACCTCTGATTATGAAGAATATATCACTTATGTAAAAGAAGATAAAGAAATCGAAGAGCCTCAAAATTTAGCCGACAAAGTTGTATCTATTCCAAGAATGGCAGCCGCTCCCTTTGATCCTGAAATTTACGAAAATATTCCCGAAGATGTTGACGAGGAGATGCGCCAGAAAATAATAAG
Organism: Candidatus Flemingiibacterium sp.; assembly: GCA_045586285.1. Taxonomy (GTDB): domain Bacteria; phylum Bacillota; class Clostridia; order Oscillospirales; family CAG-272; genus Flemingiibacterium. Next base: position 5,597 of record JAZNAB010000200.1, read on the forward strand.
ACAGCGGGTAGCTTCCGCAATCGGCGGCTATAATGAATATACCTTCGACAACTTTATCGTAGGCCAGTCCAACAAGTTTGCTCACGCTGCAGCACTTGCCGTTGCAAAAGAACCTGCTTGTTTATCCGACGGAGAAGCTTTTACTTACAATCCGCTCTTTATATACGGCCCCAGCGGACTTGGCAAAACTCACCTTTTGTATGCAATAGTAAACGAGCTGAAGTCAAGATACAGCACTCCCCTGAAAATTGTATATGTAAAGGGCGATGAATTTACAAATCAGCTTATTGACAGTATCTCCAAAAAGACACCAGAACAATTCAGAGAAAAATACAGAAAAACCGACGTTCTTTTGATTGACGATATTCAGTTTATAGCAGGAAGAGAAACTACACAAGAAGAATTCTTCCATACCTTTAACGCTCTTTATGAAGACCATAAGCAAATCATTTTAACCTCTGACCGCCCGCCAAGAGATATAAAAACTCTTGAGGACAGACTTAAAACAAGATTTGAATGGGGAATTACTGCAGATATTCAGCCGCCTGATCCGGATTTAAGAGCAGCTATTATTAAGAAAAAGGCAGAAGATATAAATATAACACTTAATAACGACGTTATAAATTTCCTTGCCGAAAACCTCAAGAGTAATATAAGACAGGTTGAAGGAGCAATAAAAAAACTCGGAGCGCTGAGTATGCTTACAGGTGAACCGATTACCGAAGAACTTGCAAAAAATGCTCTTTCTGATCTTATGACCAGCGATGAGCCTACAAGTGTTACTATTGAAAGAATACTTGATAAGGTTTCAAAAAAATACGGAATAACAAAAGAAGATATAAGGGGCTCAAAACGTACAAAAGAAATTGCATTAGCCCGTCACGTATCTGTTTATTTAATCAGAAAATTCACAAATTTATCCTTACTACAAATAGCAAAAACTCTTGGCCGTGACCATACGACAATTATGTCCTCTATAAAGAGAGTTGAAACGGCTCTCGGTTCCCCGACACAGATTGACGGAGATATAAAGGAACTGATGAAAGAAATACAAACATAAACTTATAAACACATAAAACAGAGTTTTCCACATCTTGTTGAAAAATATGTGCAAAAGTTTTATATAATTTCAAAAAATATACTTATTTTCTGACAAATTATAGGTTTAAAAACTTGTTCTGTAAATGTGTAAATTTATTTATTTTTTA
>JAZNAB010000201.1:0-3795 GCA_045586285.1 Candidatus Flemingiibacterium sp.
CACGTCTTCATACATAGGCTTAAAATTATAAGCACGTGAACCGCTTTGGGCACGTCTTTTTGCATCTATATAAATACAGGGATGTATAACATTATCCCCTGCTGCAATAAATGAAATCCTTGCTGTTTCGTGGGGAATTTCAACAATATCTGCAGGTGTTGAAGCTGCTATGATATTATCAGAAACATCCGGAACATCAGCAAGTTTTACTGCGGAGTTGTTATTATAACAACCGGAAATGGCAATCATTAACATAATTAAAACCGGTAAAAAAATCTTACGCATATTAACCTCAATCAAATCGATGCAATTATTTTGTAATAAAATAGCTTTTATAAACTGATTTATATTTATTTTTGTCCAGCATATATAAATTAATTTGATTTTTGCAAATAATAATTTGCCCTAAAACTTCAATATCAATCCTTTTTAAAGGTTCAACTATATCTTCAACAAGCCATTTATCATATTCGGAAAGCTCAGTATTATTACTTCCCATATGGGAATGAGCTATACAAAGCTTTTTAGCTTTATAATATGTGGCATATTCAATAACAGGCGCAAAATCAGCGTGAAGCCGTTCAGGTCGGCTGACATAAAATTTTTCAACTGCAATGGCATTATAATCGTCATCATATAAAGAAATCCATAAACTTTCAAACGTACCGATTCTAACTGTTTCTTTATAAGGTTTTAATAACTTTTCAAAAAACTTGTCGCTTCCGTTTTGTGAACTATTTATCGATATAAAATACCCAATTAGCATAAATAGTGCCGACACATCTTCAGACATATATTTAAAATTTGCAAAATCAGATTTCTTTGCATTTGCAAGTGCTTTTAAAGAGCCAAAACGATTATATAACTCAACAATAGTTTCATAAGCATTATCTTTTATTGAGGTATAATCTAAGAGAAGCCGCAAAAGCTCGTATTCTCCCATAGTTTTTGACAATTCCTCTGACTTGAATTTATCTTTTAAAATATCGGAAACACTAGTGGAAATATTTTTAACACTATTATCAGACATTCAAACCCCGTCTTAAATACATAATTATACTATAAAATAATTATACATCAACTAAAGAGTAAAGTCAATGTGATTTTAACAAAAAAGCAGCACCTTAATATAAGCTAGGTGCTGCTTAAATACTGCTTTAAGTCACTTTATATAAACACATACTTATGATAATTTAATAAAGTTTGTATCAGTTACAAAATTAAAGGTATTATACATAACAAGAACGTCTGTAATTCCTTCATCTTCCATATACTGAGTAATATCCATATTAAAGTGACGAAGGTCAATCATGTGAGTTTCTTCATAGTGGTTGATTACAAAAGGAACAAAAGAATGAGCAAAAGAATCCTTTATAACAAGAAGTTTTCTTCCGTTTGTATTATTCGTGCCGATTTCGATAACCGGGTGGTTTCCGCCCATAAATACGGTATATTTATCTCTTGTATCAAGAGCGCTCATTTGATAAATAGAATCACGTTTCTCATTAAAATTATATAAAAGGTTATACTGCATATCCTTCTTTATTTCATAAAGGTAAATTTCATCGGGAGAAACGTTTACGTTAACTTTTGCGTGAAGTGTTCCGTAAAACTCATCTGATGCCATAACAATATTGAATTCTTCCTTTGAAAGTGGTGTAAATCCGGCGGATTTTGCCCACGCTTCATATGCATAATATGCGCCGTGCTGAGTCCAGTGGTGGTCGGTTTTGTAATAGATATATTCTTCTTTATGAGCTTTAAGAGTTTCTGTAACGTCTACATATACATCGTTTGGCAGACGTGATGAAATCATCTCAAGAAGTATTGTCTGGTCGTAATCAGTAGCGAACAAAGGAAGCTTATCCTTTAGTATTTCCGATGCAGTAGGTACAATTACAGTACTTACATTTTCAGTACCAAACTTATTAACAGACATTTCGATAAAATTAGCAAGATATTCAAGATTCTTTTTAGCCAGTTCCTCATCAATTTCGTCACGTTTTTCAATAAGATAACCGTCTTTTCCGAAATATACTGAGTTACTGTCTGTTTTAAGCATAAGTTTTTCTGCAAAAGTTTTAATTGAAATCCACTCGTCACGGAAAATAAAGTGGTCGTTTAAATACTCTTCAACCTTTGGCATATATTGTCCGTTAATAAGAGTTTCAAGTGTAAATTTCGGAAATGTTGCAAGATAACGGTTTTCAGTTTCCGAAAAAGTCTTCTTCGGCATAAACATATTTAAAATAGTAAATACTGCCCATAAAGACGCAAATATATAAAAGAATACTTTGTTAAATGTTTTATTCATATCATTTATTCTGTACTCGTTATTCGAGTCCTCCTATCTTTCTTTTTTTGTTAAATTAGAATCTAAAGTAAAGGAATGGGTTATATGTGCTATCAACTAAATATGCAACGCAAAGCACAAAAACTGCTAGATAAATTAGGCAAGATACAAGAATTACAGGCTTATTATTTGTTTTCTCAGTAAATGCAATCACCTTATTTTTAAAGTGAGGAGTTGATGCATATGCTGCTATAGCAAAAATCACAGCGTAATTCAACAGATAATAAAGGGCATTATTTGTTACAAAAGGCACACCGTTAAATCCAAACATACCACTAAGGTATGTGCCAAGCTTTCCTAAATCCTCGAAATAGAAGATAACCCAGCTTATTATTACAAGTACAAGAGTGTAGATATGCTGAAATACAGCCGGAAGTTTTTCAAGAATTCTTTTCAAGAAGAACTTTTCAATTGTTAGAATTACGGCAAAGTAAAGTCCCCAAAAAACAAAGTTCCAAGACGCACCGTGCCAAAAGCCAGTCAATGCCCAAACTATAAATATGTTTCTTAAATGAACAAGCTTTGATGCACGATTACCTCCAAGAGGAATGTAAACATAATCACGGAACCAAGAACCAAGAGTAATATGCCAACGGCGCCAGAACTCTGTAATGCTCTTTGAAATATAGGGGTAATTAAAGTTTTCATCAAATGTTAGTCCAAATATTCTGGCAAGACCTATCGCCATATCGGAGTAACCTGAGAAGTCAAAGTAAATCTGGAATGTATAAGCAATTATACCAATCCAATATAATACAACAGATTCTTCTCCGACCATACCCTCGGAAATCTGACTCCAAATATATCCAACATTGTTAGCAATAAGAACTTTCTTTCCAAGACCAACTATAAATCTACGCATACCGATTGAAAAGCTATCCTTGGTAAGCATATGGTCATCAAGGTCATTTTCAACCGTTACATATCTTACAATAGGACCTGCAATAATCTGAGGGAACAAGGTTGTATATGCAAGATAATTGTAGAATTTCTTTTCACAGCTTGTTGTACCTCTGTAAACGTCAATTGCATATGAAATTGATTGGAATGAGTTAAAGGATACACCAATAGGAAGAATAATTTCAACAAAAGGCGACTCCATTCCGAATATACCAAACAAGTTTCCAAGGAAAAAGTTGGTGTATTTAAAGAAAAGAAGAACTCCCAGGTTGCTGCATACGGAAATAAGCATAAACAGCCGCCTTAATTTAATATTATCACGATGCTTTTCCATAAGCTTTGCACAGATAAAGTCTTCAACCGACAAGAAAAGCATAACAGGAATAAACCGTATTTCTCCCCAAGCGTAAAAGACAAAACTTGCAATAATCATTACAAGATTTTTAAGCTTATTCGGCACTAAATAGTACACAACAAAAAGCGTACATATAAAGTAAAAAAGAAATGGTATACTACTAAAAACCATATTTTCAATTTCCCTT
>JAZNAB010000202.1:0-11209 GCA_045586285.1 Candidatus Flemingiibacterium sp.
GACAAAAATCTTAAAATATGATATTATATTGAAGTGGAAAATATGCAGGTATGGCGGAACTGGCAGACGCGCTAGATTCAGGTTCTAGTGAAGGTAACTTCATGCAGGTTCAATTCCTGTTACCTGCACCAAACAGTAGAAATCCGAACCCAAATCCGATAGGCAAAGGGTTCGGATTTATCATCACTCACTGCACCAGCGGCAAAACGCTGAAAAAGAAACGCACATTTTAAAATGTGCGTTTTTTATATTTATAATATTATTATGAGATTTCACTGAGATTCAAACTGTTTCCGTAATCAGTATACTCTATTTCAAGACTATCCATAAAGGGATAAAATTCCTCACAAAATTTTGCATAAGTATAGTTAGCGAAAATTTCATCTTTATTCTTTTCCATATATTCACTATCTTTTTCACATCGCATAATTATGTGATAACCAAAGTCAGACTCAACAACTATACTGTATTCGCCAACCGCAAGAGATATTGCCGTATCCCAAATCACGTCAAGAGCATCATATTTCATTGTATAATAACCGTGCTCCATAAGCTCTTTATTATTACTGTAGTTACTGTAATCTTCCATTACTTCTTCAAATTTTTCACCACTTATAATTTTATTAAGTGCTTCATTTGCTCGTTTTTCGGCTACCGCTTTGTTTTCATTTGTTGTATAGTTAACAAAAATTTCTTTAATGCAAATAATTTCATCACTTTCCAAAGCTGTGCTTACAGCTGCTTCGTCTGTCTTAATCTTTCCCTGCTCCTTCATTTCTTCAAGAACCTTATCGGCAAGATCTGATTCTTTATATAATTCTCTGAATAAATAATCTGTTATAAACTGTTCTTCAAGTGCAAGTAAATATGCTTCATCACTTTCAAAGTAGGTGGTTCTGTATTCATCAACAAAATCATTTGCTGCCTTTTCGTCTGCTTCAGATAAAATTACTCCGTATTTTTTCGCCATCAATAAAAGTGCGTGACGGTATTTTGCATCATCTTCAGCGAGAGAACGAAGTTCAGAATAATGTTGCTCCGTCATATTTTCAACTGTTGAATAACTATCACGTTTATTATTAAGAACATAGTAACGGAATTCTTGATATTCAACATTATTGCCGCCAATAGTCATTACAACTTTTTTATCTTGGTTGCTTGGTTTGAAGCTAATTTCAGAAGAATTACAGGCTGAAAAGATAAAACTTATAGCAAGTATAAAAATCAATATAAATAGTCTTTTTTTCATTTTTGAAAAGTCCTTTCAAAGCTTGTTTTCTGTAATTTTAACATATGAATGTGACATCTGTGTGAATTTACTGAAAAAATGCAAAAATATTTACACATATTTTTATAAAAATAAACGAATGAGTCAGACGTCTTTTGACGTGCAGACTCATATTTTTTTTGCTAAAATAAGTTCATACAGTAAAGGAGGGACTCCTATGGGGCACTTCACATCAGGCAAACAGCTTCTAAACAAAATTAAAGCATATATAGATGAATGTAAAAATTCAGATGGCAAAAAACCTATATTTGCAAATGTTGCCGGTTTTTGCCGATTCGCAGGAATATCTGTTGGCGATTTTATCGCATCTAAAAAGAAATTCCCTACAGAATACGAAAATGCAGGCGCTTATTTTGAAGATGCCGCACTCAATTCCGGGGCAACCGCAACACTTGTCGGAATGTATCTGAGGCAATATGGCTTCTGGGGAGCTCCACCGGAAGAAGAAATCATATGTGACCACGATATATATGAAGATGGTATTTAAGGAGGCTTTTCTTGCGATTATCAGGCAAACCTAATTTAAAGCAACAGGAGTTTTTTCGGTCAACAGCCAAATATACAGCCTACGGCGGCTCACGTGGCGGCGGCAAAAGTTGGGCTCTAAGACGGAAATTAATTCTTTTAGCTCTCAGATATCCCGGAATTCATTCTATTATAATCAGAAGAACCCTCTCTGAACTAAAGCAAAATCACGTAATACCGCTTTTGAAAGAAATCGGAGGCTCCGTTGAGTACTCAGCCGGAGAGAGAATTTTCAGATTTAAAAACGGCAGTAGAATTGATCTTGGTTACTTATCCTGTGACAGCGACACGTTAAGGTATCAAGGCCAAGAATATGATATTATAGCCATTGATGAAGCAACACAGATTTCAGAATATCAATTTTCAACCTTAAAAGGTTGTCTTAGGGGTACCGGTAAGTATCCTAGACGTATATATCTAACCTGTAATCCGGGCGGAATCGGACATTCTTTTGTTAAGCGATTATTTATAGATAGGAAGTACAACGATACAGAAAGACCGGAAGACTATAAGTTTATCAGAGCTTCGGTATTTGATAACCGAATACTTTGCGAAAATGACCCTGAATATGTAAGTAATCTTGAAAGTCTTCCTGCAAAGCTTCGATCTGCCTGGCTTGAGGGCTGTTGGGATATTTTTGAAGGTCAGTTCTTCCCGGAATTTATGCGTTCAGAGCATACTTGTTCCCCATTTACACTTGAAAATGCGAGATACTTTGCTGCTCTTGACTACGGTTTTGATAGATTTGCACTTTTAATAGTTGCTACAGTCGGAGATATGTTTTATGTAACCAGAGAACATTGTGTATCTAACTTAACTTTATCAAATGCAGGAGAAACACTTGCCAAAATTACAGAAAGCGAGGAAGAACTTGGGCATCACATAAGCTACGTGGTAGCTTCACCAGACTTGTGGAACAGACGCCAAGAAAGCGGATACAGCGGATTTGAAATAATAACTTCTGTTCGGGGTGTTCCGCCTATCATAAAAGCAGACAACAGACGAATTGCAGGTTGGAGAATTCTTCGTGAAAAACTGCAGGGTAAGCTGAAAATTTTCAACTGTTGTGAAGAGCTGATATCATCAATGGAAGCACTTTTATGTGATAAATGTAAAATAGAAGATGCTTCAAATGAACCCCACGAGGTAACTCACACTCCCGAAGCATTAAGATATGCCGTAATGTCAAGACAAGACGGCAATGCAACAATAACAAAAAGCAAAGATAAGGGCTTTATTAATTATTAACGTATATTTTTGTAATGTATCCGGAGCATTGCAATTATATAAAATATAATAAATTTTATGGAGGAAAAAATGGCTATTACAAATTTTATACCAACCGTATGGAGTGAAACACTTCTTACCCAACTTGACCGAGAATACATCGGCGTTCGTAACTGTAACCGTGACTTTGAGGGTGACATCAAAGAAAAAGGCTCTACAGTAAAAATTGGCGGTATAGGAGCTATCAACGTATTCAACTACACAAAAAATACAGATATGAGTGCGCCAGAAGCTCTTACAGACACTGACTTTACGCTTACTATTGATCAGGCAAAAGCTTTTAATTTTCAGATCGATGACATTGACAAGGCACAGTCACAGCCAAAGCTTATGAAGGCTGCTATGAATCAAGCTGCAGCCGCCCTTGCTGATGTTGCAGACAAATATGTTTATTCTCTTTACACTGAGGCTTTAAGTGCTAATATCATTCCTGTAAGCAATTTATCTACTGTTGATATTGTTGACATTATTGTAAGCGCACGTCAGAAGCTTCTTGCTAACGGGGTTAACAGCAATATCGAAACTTCTCTTGAAGTATCTCCCGAAGTTGCAGCTGAAATTATGAGAGCTAAAATTCTTTCAAGCACTGATAACACAACTGCTCTTGAAAACGGACTTCTCGGAAAACTCATCGGGTTTGATATCTATGTTTCCCCGAATATTGCTAAGGATTCAAACGGAAACCATAAATGCCTTGCCCGTACAAAACGTGCTGTTGCATTTGCTGAACAGCTTAATGAGGTTGAAGCTTACCGCCCTGAAACAAGATTTGCAGATGCTCTTAAGGGGCTTCATCTCTACGGCGCAAAGCTTGTATATCCCTCTGAGTACATCGTACTTGACGTTGACCTCGGCTAATTATCGTTTTGAGGGATGCTTTATATGGCATCCCTCTTTTTTACAATTTCTAGAAAGGAATATTTACTTATGAAATGTAGAGATATTTATTTGTCTGCGCTTGCTCTTATAGGTGAACCTACGGATAACACGGGCACTGCTGATTATGCTCAGCGGGCAGTAGGACTTCTTAAGATAGTTTTTGCAAAATATGCACCGCTCTCAGATGCTCTCGGCGAAACTTCGGTCAAAGAAAATTTGCCTCAAATTGAAAATTTAGATAATGATTATCCTCTTGATTCTAAACTTGCCGGTATTTGCGCAGAGGCTCTTGCTTCTATGCTGATACTCGACAAATCTCCTGATATTTCTGAAATCCTTGAAAAAAGAATAAAAGAAGATATTGAAAGAGTTTCAAAAACCGTTGTAGAAATTGGAACCACAAAAGAGGTGTATAACTAATGGATAATTTATCGGATTTTATAATTAATGATTTTTCAAATGCTAAAATTATAGATAATTTTCGTCTTGATGATCACGGAAAACTCACCAAAAGAAACGGATATGAAATAGTATGTGATTTTTATGGCTCTGTCAGCTCATTTCTTGTTGACGGTGATTATAAGTACGTAGTTAGCGGAAGTGAATTATATAGAATCAACGGACAAAATGCTGAGTATATAGATTATCTTTATCTGCTGGATTATAATAACTACACAGGAACTCCTATTATGTTTTCAACAGATAGTTATATTTATATCATCGGTAATGGATATCTATTCAAATACTCAAAAGAAAAAGGAAATGTTTCAGCTGCGCCCCTTTACGCTCCGCTTATAATAAAAGATGCCGCTGCTGAGAGTGAAGGACAAGTTTGTGAACCCTACAATTTACTTACCGATCACGTAAAAATGTCTTTTACTACAAGTAGTTCCGACCTTTACTACACTCTATACGGGTCAGTTTCGGCTGTTCACAACATTTGGCTTGATGATAATCTTGTAGATCCAGCAAAATATTCACTTGAAATTCTTGATGGAACTTGCAATATTTATCTCAATCGCACCTTAGTTGCTCATAATTATAATAAGCTTTATGTTGAATACTCAATTATGAATACTCCGGCAGGCAGTTTAAATGATAAAATTTTAAATGCGTCGGGCAGTTATATTTACAATAGTGATAACTTTCAGCAATTAATTCTGTACGGTGAAAAAATGGGTAATAAGATTTATGCATCAATGCCGACAAATTATTCAACTTATGATATGTTCGAGTATTTCCCAGACACTGACGCAATTTCAATTGGAGATGTTGACGGAACTGTCAAATCATTTATCGAAAAATACGGCAAAACCTTTGTTTTCACGGATAAAAGCTGCTACAATGTTATATTTCACCCTCTAATAAAGGAAAACAATATGCCTGCATTAAGTGCTACGACTACCCTTATAAGCAGTTATCTCGGCACCGGTAAAAAGACAAGTCCCGTATCTTATAAAGATAATATTTATGTTTTTAATCCCTTGGGGCTCTTTGCTCTTTCGTACAACCCGCTTAAAGATGAGTTTGATATTAAAAACATAGAAGTAAGCAAAGTGTCGGGGATTTTTAAAAATGTATTTCCAAATGTATCCTTACAACTTGATTCAGCTCACGACGAATTATGGTGTTATGAAGGTAACTGTATCGGAGTTTATAATTTAAAAAACTTAAAATGGTATTGTTTTACCAATATGTCAGTAAAAAACACATTTGAAGCTGACGGCGGAGTATACTTTATGATCCATAATAATCTGTGCCTATTTAAAGACGGAAACGATCTTGACGGATTTGATGGGTTTTATGCTCACTATGAAAGTAATAATTATGCTTTTGGAAATATCTTTAAAAGCAAGACAATTTATGGGTTTGGGATATCATTTGACAGAACAAACGGAGCTGATATCATATATGAGATCAAAAATAATAATAGCGGTTCATTTAAAGCAGAAATCTCAGAAGATAATATTACCACGTCATCTCCCTGTGTAATAACTTCACACGCTCGATTATCAAACTGTAACTATATTTATTATTCTTTGAGAATACAACCTGAGTCAAATGCAAAAGTCATTAACGAAATAGGCTTCTCTTACAGAGAAAATGATGATATGGCGTAATTATAAGGAGGTTTTATGTTAGCTTTGATTTATCTGCTCGGTTTTTTAAGCGGTGTTGCTGCTTCATTTTTGGTTTGGTATATACTAAGACATAATAAACAAGCAGCTAGTAAAATCGATAAATATTTTAAAGAAATTTTAGATTATTAATTTGAAAGGAAAATACAAATGAAAGAAAATATTGCTTGGCGACAGTTTGAAGCAGGTCGGGATTATAATAACAGACTTGGTTTATATGACAGCATTACTACTTGTGAGCGTTTCTACCGTGGGGATCAATGGTATAATGTTTCTTCAGGAATGCTTCCTACACCGGTTTTTAACTACATCAGACGTATAACAGATTTTCTCGTATCACAGATAGCAAGTATTAATGTTGACATTCTTTTTTCTGATGAGAACTTACCCTTTATTAAAGACGAGCATCATAGAGAAAGAATATACAAAGCAATTGAATTATTAAATAGTAATACAGCGTTCAGGTGGGAAAAATGTCATATTGACAGATTAATAAGAAATGTTCTTCTTGACGCAGCTATTAGCGGCGACGGTATATTCTTTACCTATTGGGATCCTAAAATAAGGACAGGACAAGCTTATACGGGAGATTTTGTTACCGAACCTCTTGATACTTCAAACATATTTGTGTCTAATGTTAATAAGGCCGATATTCAATCTCAGGACTACATCATAATTTCCGGACGAGAAAGTGTTGAAAAACTAAAGAAAGAAGCTTCTTTAAACGGTGCACCCTATGAGGATATTCAAAAAATAAAGCCTGATGGAGATATACATTACGGTGCGGGTGATTATTCTGCATATGAAAACACAGATGCCTCTTCTGAAAAAGCAACATATATTATTAAATTCACTAAAAATGAAGATGGTTATGTTCACTTTGAAAAATGTACAAAAGACTGTGTTATCAAAAGCGCCTCAACAGGCCTAAGACTTTATCCGATAGCTATGTTTAATTGGCTGCCGACAAAGAATTCTTTCCACGGAACCTCACCTATAAAACCTTTAATTCAAAATCAAAAATACATAAATAAGGCGTATGCCCTACTTATGAAGCATATGATTGATTCTGCATTTTCAAAGGTAGTTTACGATAAAACAAGAATTCCGGAATGGTCAAATGAAGTTGGAGAAGCTATTGGCGTTGTTGGCGGAGAGCTTGACGGCATTGCCAAAACCATAAGTCCCGGTGAAATGGACAGTAAATTTGATGAAATTATAAACGGTGTAATAATTAACACAAAAGAAAGTATGGGTGCTACCGAAGCATCTCTCGGTGAAGCACCGCCAACCAATACTTCCGCAATTGTTGCACTTCAGGAATCAAATTCTGTAACACTGGACAGTGTCAAGACAGCTCTTTTTACCGCTCTTGAAGATCTTGCTGCTATTTGGGTTGATTTTATGTGTGCTTATTATGCCGACGGCCGTATGTTAATTAAAAAAGGCAATGATGCAGAGGCACTTGACTGCAGATTGCTCAGAGAAGAGCTAATAAGCGCAAGAGTAGACGTCGGTGCTGCAACAAGGTATTCTAAGGCAACAGCTCTCTCAGAGCTTACAAAGCTTCTTGAGGGCGGTCATATAACAATAAAACAATATCTTGAAAGAATTCCCGACGGTGTTATGACTAACAAAGAAAAACTTATTGAAGAAATTAATGAAGTTACACCGGAAAAGACAAGTCAATAGTGTCCAAAAAATTAAATAATTAATTATAATTAAACCATTATTATTTCAGAAAGGTAAATACAATGGAAAACATAAAAGAAAATATTCAATATGAGGCTAATGAAAGCATTGATGAAGCACCGGTAGATAATTCAAATACGGTAGATAAAATATCGTCTGAAGAAGAAAAATCCGAAACTGCCTCTTCATCGCCTTCTCCCGAAGAAATTAACAAAGCAAATGCTGCAAAATCCACAGGCAATGTTAATGACGATGGAATGGGGGCTGCATTTTTTACATCTGCAGATGTAAGAGCTATGAGCCGTGAACAAGTCAGACGCAATTTATCTAAAATTTTAAAAAGTATGGAAAGCGAAAATTTCTAAAAAAAACCTGCAGCGTATAATAAGCTGCAGGTTTTTAAAAATATTAAAGTTTTGAAAGGGCTATATTTACAGCGTCAAGCTGTTCTTTATATTTTGCAAGTTTTTCCTTTTCGGAAGCTATCAGCTTTTCAGGAGCCTTAGCGACAAATCCTTCGTTTGCAAGTTTTTTCTCAACTCTGTCAATCTCAGATAAACACTTTTCCTTTTCCTTTGTAAGACGTTCACGTTCCTTTTCAAAGTCTATAAGCTCACCGAGAGGGATATATATGGTTGCACTGTTTGCAACTATTTGAACAGCGTTTTCGTCAGCATAGCTGTCAGCAAATACCACTTCTGATGCAGATGCAAGTTTCAAGAAGAACTTAACTGTATCGTCACTGTATGAAGCTCTGTCAGCTGTTACAATAATTACCTTTGCTTTCTTTGACGGAGCAACATTCATATCTGTTCTGCGTGTTCTTATAAGTGAAATCGCCTCAATAACCTTCTCCATTTGTGCTTCATCAGAATTAAAGCAAAGACTGTCGTTGAATTTTGGATACTCGGAAATCATTATACTTTCACAGTCGTGAGGCAATGCTTGATAGATTTCCTCAGTAATGAACGGCATAAACGGATGAAGAAGCTTTAGAGTATTTGTTAAAGTGTAGCAGAGTACATTCTGAGCTGTAATATCACCTTCCGAAAGACGTGGCTTAATAAGTTCAATATACCAGTCGCAAAGAACGTCCCAAAGAAAATCGTAAATCTTTGCAAGTGCAACTCCAAGTTCAAACTTATCAAGGTTAGCAGTTACCTCGCCAATAAGCGTGTTAAGTTTAGAAAGCATCCATTTATCTTCAGACTTAAGATTATCTGCATCAGGCAACTCAACCTTAGTAATAGTAAGATTCATAAGCGCAAATCTGGATGCATTCCAAAGTTTGTTTGCAAAGTTGCGGGCAGCCTCAACCTTTTTATCGGAGTAACGCATATCGTTACCCGGTGCATTACCTGTTATAAGTGCAAAACGAAGTGCATCTGCACCGTATTCGTCAATAATCTTTAAGGGATCGACGCCGTTTCCAAGAGATTTTGACATCTTACGTCCCTGCTCATCACGAACAAGTCCGTGTATAAAAATATGTTCAAAAGGTGCTTTTCCTGTATGCTCAAGAGCTGAAAATACCATTCTTGCAACCCAGAAGAATATAATATCATATCCTGTTACAAGTACACTTGTGGGGTAGAAATATTTAAGATCTTCTGTATTTTCAGGCCAACCTAAAGTTGAGAAAGGCCAAAGAGCGCTTGAAAACCACGTGTCAAGAACATCTTCTTCCTGACGCATTTTTGCATTACATTTCGGGCAAGTATCAACGTCGGTCTTAGAAACAACCATCTCTCCGCACTTATCGCAATAATATGCCGGAATTCTGTGTCCCCACCAAAGCTGACGGGAAATACACCAGTCATGTACATTTTCCATCCAATTATTATAAATCTTTGTAAAACGATCAGGAACAAATTTAATATCACCGTTTTGCGCCGCTGCAAGTGCAGGTTTTGCAAGTGGTTCCATTTTAACAAACCACTGATTAGATGTTAAAGGTTCAACAGTTGTTCCGCAACGATAGCAAGAACCAACATTGTGGCTATGAGGCTCAATTTTTACAAGGAATCCGCCAGCTTCAAGGTCAGAAACTATTGCTTTTCTTGCTTCGTATCTATCCATACCTTCATATTTTCCGCCTGCGGCATTAATTGTGCCGTCGCCATTCATTACAAGAATATTTTCAAGATTATGACGTCTGCCAACTTCAAAGTCGTTAGGGTCGTGAGAAGGTGTAATTTTAACACAACCCGTACCAAATTCCTTGTCAACATACTCATCTGCTATTACGGGTATTTCACGGTTAACTAAAGGCAATATAAGAGTTTTGCCAACAAGTGCCGCATAACGTTCATCTTCAGGATTAACCGCAACGGCAGTATCTCCGAGAAGCGTTTCGGGACGTGTTGTAGCTATTATTACTTCACCTGAACCGTCTTTGAGAGGATAGCGAATATGCCAGAAGTTTCCTGCCTGTTCACTGTATTCCACCTCAGCATCCGAAAGAGCAGTCATACAATGAGGACACCAGTTAATAATTCTGTTTCCTCTATATATAAGACCTTTCTCATAGAGATTAACAAAAACCTCTTTTACAGCCTTTGAACAACCATCGTCCATAGTAAAGCGCTCACGGCTCCAGTCACAAGAAGAACCAAGCTTTTTTAGCTGATTTATAATTCTGTCGCCGTATTGTTTTTTCCAATCCCAGACTCTAAGTAGAAATTTTTCACGTCCAAGATCATAACGTGTAAGATTCTCATTCACTCTGAGATTTTCCTCTACCTTGATTTGTGTAGCAATGCCGGCGTGGTCAGTACCAGGTACCCAAAGTGTTGAAAAGCCCTGCATTCTTTTATATCTTATAAGAATATCCTGCAAGGTTTCGTCAAGGGCATGTCCCATATGGAGCTGTCCTGTAACATTAGGGGGCGGAATTACAATTGTAAACGGTTTCTTTTCGGGATCACGCTTGGGAGTAAAATATCCCTTGTCAGACCAATTTTTATAAATACGGTCTTCAAACTCTTTAGGGGCATAGTTTTTTGGAAGGTTTATTTCGGTATTCATTTATATTGTCCTTTCAATATGAAATAAAATTCAAATAAAAAATCCCCGACGTCAAAAAACGTCAGGGCGCAAATTTGCGCGGTACCACCCGTGATTTATAACTTTAATCAGATAACGATTGAATTCGGCGCAGCTAATTAAGGTAAACTTTTAAGATTATCCTTGTTCACATTGCAGCTCGGGGACTACCTTCGGTCAAATTCGGTTACCGCATTCTCACCACGTATAACGTCAGCAGCTCTCTTTATACCGAAAAAATGACTTACTCCTTCCCGTCAAAGCCTTTAGATTAGTATACCACAATCATAATTTTTTGTCAAGAGGCTATATACATTTAAAGTAAAAATGCAAAATCATATAATAGCACATTCAG